>CAZSJF010000277.1:0-4206 GCA_964606705.1 uncultured Bacteroidales bacterium | reverse complement strand
GCATTTTCATAGGAAATGTTTACAACAGGGTATTCACGATATGACGGATGCCTGAAATAATATTCAACAAATGGATCAACGTAAGCCAATTTATCAAGCCATGCTGCTGTGTCAGGCAAATTATTCTTATACATACTATCAAGGCCGGCTTTTTTAAGAGCTGTCAGAAATTCCAGATAATCTAAATTGCGAACTTCTGTTGTTGAAGCATATAAATATGATCCTTTTACAAGAATTACACCTGGAAGAGTGTATTTTTTCTTATGACCTTTTGCAAAGACAGCCAAATAAACTACCAAAAGAAGCGTTAAAATAAAAAATCTATTCATATATAAAAAATTATAGTTAATAATTATATAACTAAAAATTTCAGAAAAGATACACTTTTGTTTTAAAAAAATTGTAAAACCAGTTTACCGATATTCTTAGATCAAGTTAATATTGCAAAGATAATTACAGTATAAAAAAAGTCAAGGGCCAATTAGTATTTGGCGGGTTTGAGTTAGTATTTGGTAGGTTTGGCTGAGAATTTGGTAAAAACTGTCAACTTATTCCAGGACGAGTTGCTTATTTTTTCAGCATAGCCAGTTGTTCTTCAATGACTTTTATTTTTTTCTCGGCATCATCTTTTTTCTTCTTTTCCGTCTCCACAATTTTTTCAGATGCATTTTTTACAAAATTTTCATTGCCTAACTTCTTCATCACTGAATTCAGAAAGCCTTTTGCATAATTCAGCTCTTCCTGCAGTTTTTTGATCTCATCATCCTTACTGATATTTGATGCAAACGGAATATAGAATTCCGTTGATTTGACAATCTGGGATATTGCATTTTCAACTTTTTCTGTTACATAGCCTAATTTGCTTATGTTGCATAATTTACGGACGATGCAGTCAAAAGTCAGGTCAGGCTTTTCGTCGTTGTTTTTCTTGATAAGAAGTTCAATGGCTTCTTTGTTCGGAATATTTTTTTCCTTGCGTATGTTACGGATTGCGATTATCACTTCCTGTGCATAATCAAACTGTGAAATGATACTGGTGTTGTATTTTTCTGCTTCCGGTAATTTTGCTGTAATTACACAGTCTTTTTCATCCCTTTCTTCAACAAGGTGCCATATCTCTTCAGTAATGAAAGGTGTAAAAGGGTGGAGGAGTTTAAGCAGTTTTTCAAAGAAATTAATTGTTGAACCGAGGGTTTGTTTGTCAACAGGCTGCTGGTATTCGGGTTTTATCATTTCCAGATACCATGAGCAGAAGTCATCCCATACTAATTTATACACAGCCATAAGAGCATCTGATAGACGGTATTTTTCAAAATGGTCGTTTATTGTTTCAATTGCAGCGTTGAGTTTTGCATTAAACCACTCAATAGCAACCATGCTGTGTTCCGGTTGCTTAAGGTCAGGATTTATTTCCCATCCTTTAACCAGCCTGAATGCATTCCATATCTTATTGCAGAAATTTCTTCCCTGTTCGCACAGTGCTTCATCAAACAGCAGGTCGTTTCCTGCAGGTGAGCACAGCAGCATGCCTACACGTACGCCGTCAGCCCCGTAATTATTCATAAGTTCGATAGGGTCGGGTGAATTGCCGAGAGATTTGGACATCTTGCGCCTCTGCTTATCCCGTACGATACCTGTCAGATAAACATTTTTAAAAGGTTTTTCATTGCAGTATTCGTATCCTGCCATTATCATCCTTGCCACCCAGAAGAACAGTATTTCAGGAGCTGTGACGAGGTCGTCAGTGGGATAATAATAACTTATATCTTTGTTTTTAGGATTTCTTATGCCGTCGAAAACGGATATAGGCCACAGCCATGAAGAGAACCATGTGTCAAGGACGTCTTCATCCTGTTTTAAATTTTTTGTTGTGATGTTTTTATTTTTTGTTTTTTCTTTTGCAAGTTCAGCGGCTTTTTCCGGTGTTTTAGCAACGACAAAGTCATTAACACCTTCACCGTAATAATATGCAGGTATCCTTTGTCCCCACCACAGCTGGCGTGAAATACACCAGTCCCTTACATTTTCCATCCAGTGCTTGTATGAGTTCCTGAATTTTGCAGGATGAAACCTGATATTGTCGTTCATCACATTATCGAGTGCAGGCCCTGTTAGCTTTTTCATGTCACAGAACCATTGTATTGACAGTTTCGGCTCAATGACCTCATCAGTCCTTTCCGAGTACCCAATGCTGTTGCTGATATCTTCTGTTTTAACAAGATGCCCTTGTTTTTCAAGTTCTTTGACAATTTTTTTTCTGGCAGTAAAGCGGTCTTCGCCTGTGAAGAGCTGTGCTTTCTCATTAAGAGTTCCGTTGTCATTGAATATGTCAATAGATTCAAGATTGTGCTTGATGCCGATATTGTAGTCGTTGATGTCGTGTGCAGGGGTAATTTTCAGAGCCCCTGTTCCGAATTCTTTGTCAACATATTCATCAAAGATAACAGGGACAGGCCTGTTGACAAGCGGTACCAGTGCCTTCTTGCCTTTGTAATTTTTATATCTTTCATCATCAGGATTAACACATATAGCGGTATCGCCGAGTATTGTTTCAGGGCGTGTGGTGGCAATGGTGATCCATTCGCCAGTGCTACCTTCTATTTTATAGCGGACATAATAAAATTTTGAAGATACTTCCTTATAGATAACTTCTTCGTCAGATATGGATGTTAACGCCTTGGGGTCCCAGTTGACCATTCTTACGCCGCGGTATATATATCCTTTATTGTACAGGTCTATGAAAACGTCAATGACTGATTCGGACATGCTGTCGTCCATTGTGAATTTTGTCCTGTCCCAGTCGCAAGAGGCACCAAGTTTTTTCAGCTGTTCCAGTATTATCCCTCCGTGTTTTTCTTTCCATTCCCATGCATGTTTCAGAAATTCCTCCCTTGAAATGCTGTCTTTGCTTATGCCCTGTTCTTTGAGTTTTGCAACAACCTTTGCTTCGGTGGCAATGGAGGCATGGTCTGTTCCGGGCAGCCAGCAGGCATTCTTACCCAACATCCTTGCACGGCGTACCAGTATATCCTGAATGGTGTTGTTGAGCATGTGTCCCATATGCAGAACACCTGTAACATTGGGCGGCGGTATAACGATAGTGTACGGTTCCCTGCCGTCAGGTTCCGATCTGAAAAATCCTTTTTTCATCCAGTAGGAATACCATTTGTCTTCGGTTTCTTTCGGGTTATATTTTGCCTCTATCTGCATAAGTGCCTGCCTGTTTAATTATTGTACAAAATTAATAAAAGTTTGACAGAAAGTCATGAAACTGACAGAATTTACAAATGCGGATAAATCATTCAAAATTTATTTCGCATATCTTCTTATCCTCATCAAAATCGAAATACTTTACTGTTTTGCCGTTGACCTTTATTTCATATTTTCCGAAAAAACCCCTGAAGCTGAATTCCTGTTTGTTTGTTTCTGTTTTTATTTTTGTCTTCCACTCTTTGTTTATAAGGCTGTCAAGGACGGCAAATGCAGGTTTCTCGCTCATGTCATTTCTCAGTAGCCCTGCCGGAGCATTTCTCCATGCACCATAGTCTGAGAAATCCCACCATGTTATAGCCTGTACATCGGGATAGCTGAATAAGACCGTATAGAATTTTCTGATATAATCAGCCTGTTTTTTTTCTCCGTCGGGAGTTGAAGGCCATGTTTTATCATTTATACGTTCACCGCTTAAGACTGTGACTTCAGTGAAATGTATCGGAATACCCAGTCTGGCATATTTTTCACATATTTCCCAGAGGTGTTCAATAGTCCAATTGCCCCAGTGCATGTGGCTTTGTATTCCTACCGCATCAATTTTTACATTTTTGTTCTTAAGTTCTATAATCTGGTTGAAATAATCAGCAGAATCTATATTAAAATCATTAATTAAAAAGAATCCATCCTCATTCTCTTCTCTTGCCCATTTAAACACTAATGCAGCGGCTTCTTCACATCCTTTTTCCTTCACCCATTCGCTGTACCTGTTTTCTGTTTTATAGAAAACGGTTGATTCATTTATAACGTCAAAATAATCTATCAGCCCTTTATAATATGATACTATTTCTTTGACCCTGTTTTCGAGTAACATATCAATTTTCCCCGGATCATTATCCACCCATAGCGGCATTGATTCATGCCAGACGAGTGGATGCCCTTTGGGTGTGATATTATTCTCTTTACACCACAACCCCCCCAAACACACCCAACACA
>CAZSJF010000276.1:0-4221 GCA_964606705.1 uncultured Bacteroidales bacterium | reverse complement strand
CTGAACCAGTCTCCGATATTGACAATACGGGAATTTTCACCTATTTTAATATCCATGGGAATATGGCGGTGGCCGAAGATAAAATAATCGAAATGCTCATGTTCTAATTTCTCTTTGCTGAATATAACAAGCCTTTCCTTTTCTTCACCGAGGAACTGTTTGTCATTTTCCTGATGGGTGATACGGCTTTTCTCAGAGAAGAAAGTCGCCAGGAATGCCCCGAAATTGGGATGCAGCCTTGCAAACAGCCACTGGCAGAACCTGCTGGAAAAAACTCTTTTTATAAATTTATATCCGAAATCCGTAGGCCCCAACCCGTCACCATGTCCGATAAAGAATTTTTTGTCATTTATCATTTTCACAACAGGTTCCTTATACACTTTTATGTTAAGCTCTTTCGGGAAATAGTCAAACATCCACATGTCGTGGTTGCCTGTGAAATAATGCACATGTATTCCCGAATCGGTGATCTCAGCCAGCTTGCCAAGTAACCTGACATAACCCTTCGGCACAACAGATTTATATTCAAACCAGAAATCAAAAATGTCACCGAGCAGATATATTTCCAGCGCATCATCTTTTACTTTATCAAGCCAGCTGACAAAAAGTTTTTCTCTTTCCAAACTGCTTTTACAGTCAGGTATTCCCAGATGACAGTCGGAAGCGAAATATATATTTTTATTTTCTGTTTTAATTTCTGACATGTATGATTTTATTTGCTTTTAGTATCAAATATTTTCTGGATTTCAGGCACAAGAGTTTCTGCTGTCAAACCTTTTGCAATCACTTTTCCTTCCTTATCAAGCAGGATGTTATAGGGGATCTCTTCCGGTTTCACATGGTAAAGTTTCAGTACAGAAGAATTTTCAAACTGCAGGTCACTGACCTGTTTCCATGTCATACCGTCATCCTCTATTGCATCCAGCCAGTTTTGTTTACTATGTTCAATGGCTATACTGAAAATCTCAAAACCTTTATCTTTATATTCTGCATATAACTTTATAAGTTTTTTATTCTCCGCCCTGCATGGCTTATAAGATGAACCCCAGAAATTCATTAGTACGATTTTCCCTCTTAATGAAGATAATGATAAAGGCTTGCCGTCCTTGTCGTTCAGCACCATGTCAGGAGCAAGAGAGCCTATGCTTATCAGAGACTCTGCAAGTTTCTCTTCAGTTTTCTTACGTTCGATATCAGATATCCTTTTATGAAAAAAAACGACATGCTTATTACCCGGATATTTTGCCATCAGCCCTTTATCAAGTTTCTCGAAATATTCCAGGTGTTCTTTTTCATTCAAAACCCTTTGCTGCCCGAAAGATTTGTATATAACGAACAATGAGGCCAGGGAACTACAATTATTCAGTATAAACACTTTTACAAAATTCTGCTGTTTTCTGAATATACCTGCATAAGCCGAATCCACAGCCATTTTTATCCTGTAAAAGTCATCTCTTAACTTACTGTCAAAATATACTTTTCCCAGCGAGTCAACTTTTCTGTAATTATCCCTTGTAAATCTTTCATATTCCCTGAGCAGTTCCGAGCCTTTTGAACCTTTCACCTCATAGGTGCCGGCCAGTTGCCTGACATCACCGCTGACTTCAGCAACTTCTCCTTTGTCGAGAAGCAGGGTGACAAAATTAGTGTCTGATATTTTAAGCAGGTAGAATCCTGCTCCATCAGGCTTGCACCTGAATTCAAAATTTCCTTCCTCTCCTATCTTTACAGAATCTTCAGGAAGTATATTTTCCGGTGTAAGTTCTTTAAGGTATATAATCTCCCCACGGGTAAATGACAGTTTGCCTTTTACAACAAATTCGTCAGGATTGAGGGACTTGTGATGGGTACATGAGCATATCAATGATGCAATAATAAATGAATAAAAAACAAACTTTTTCATATATGTATTACCTGATATATAATTCTTTAACCACAAAGAACACCAAAGATACACAAAGAACACAGAGTAATAGATATTCCGACAAGTAACCCTTTGTGAACTTTGTGAAATTTTCTTTGTGCGCTTTGTGGTTAAATATTTTTTTAACAACCATATAAAAGTTTCGTCATTTAATTTATGAATTCCACATCAAACAACTTAGCAAAGTTAAACTTTAATTTATTTTTTACATCATTTAAGTTATGTTTACATCCCGTTTCTTTTTCGAGGGAGGTGACACCTTTGTTAGTGAATCCGCAAGGGTTTATGTAATCAAAATATTTTAAATCAGTGTTGATATTGAAAGCAAAGCCGTGCATGGTAACGGAACGACTCACCCTCACGCCTATGGCACATATCTTTCTTGCTTTTGCATTCTGAGGATCAATCCACACGCCTGTGGCACCTTCCAGCCTCTCTGCCGTTATATCGTAATCCTTAAGGGTTATGATGATCAGTTCTTCTATGTTATGGATATAGTCGCGTATGGATAATTTCAAATTTTCAAGATTGACAACAGGGTAGCCTACTATCTGCCCCGGCCCGTGATAAGTAATATCCCCGCCCCTGTTCGTGTGGAAAAATGAAGCATTGATACCCTTTAGCTGTGTTGAGTTTAACAGCATATTTTCCTGTGCGCCGCTTTTACCGAGGGTATATACATGGGGATGCTCGCAGAAAAGCAGATATCCGACGGAGGCGGACTGCATTTTATTTTCAACAACTTCCTGAAGAAGTTTTTCCTGAAAATCCCACGCCTCCTTGTATTCAATAAGTCCGAGGTCTTTGTATGTTACTTGTATTGACATTGTGCAATAAATAATAATAAGGCAAAAATAAAATAAAATATTATATTTGTTTAAAGTTATTTTATAATCAACTTTAATTTAAATAAATATATAGTGAACACATCCCATCTTTCAAATCCTTGTTACTTGCAGAAACTGATACTTTCAGTTTTGATTTCTGTTTTGATAACAAGTGGCACATCTGCGGATACAATATTTATTCCTAAGGGCGCCGTATGGAAATATCTGGATGATGGCTCAGACCAGGACACAACATGGCATAATAAGAATTTTAATGATTCCAGTTGGGCTTCAGGCCCGGCACAATTCGGATATGGTGAAGGATATGAAGCTAGTGTAGTCAGCTATGGACCTGATGCAGGCAATAAATACATCACCACTTATTTCAGGCATACATTTAATTTTAATGATATTGCTTCCCTGGATTCTCTTTTTATAAATCTTTTAAGAGATGACGGAGCAATCATATATATTAACGGAGTTGAGATTATCCGATCCAATATGCCTGCAGGTACAATTACCTATACTACCCTTGCTTCTGCTTCTGTAGGAGGAGCTGATGAAACAACCTATTTTAATTATGTAATACCAAAATCTGTTTTAGATTCAGGCATTAATGTTGTTGCCGTTGAAGTGCATCAGAACAGCCCTTCCAGTTCTGATTTAAGTTTTGATATTGAATTCGGAGATGTCAAAGCCTTGTCATTTAATTCCAATCTGCCCATTATAAAAATCAACACATCCGGGCAGGAAATACCTGATGAACCAAAAATAGTTGCAGAAATGGGTATTATATATAACGGAGTGGGTGTCAGAAACTATATTGTGGATTCATGCAATGATTATAATGGGAGAATAAGCATAGAAAGAAAGGGGTCCAGTTCAATTTATTGGGGTTATAAATCCTACGCTTTAGAAACGCAGGATTCTCTGGGTGATAACCTTAATGTGTCATTACTGGGAATGCCTGCTGAAAATGACTGGATATTGTATGATAACACAAATTATGATTATACATGCATAAATAATGTGCTGGTTTATAAATTAAGCAATGATATGGGGCGTTATGCGGCACGGACATATTACTGTGAATTATTTTTAAATGACCAGTATCAGGGTATTTATATTTTAATGGAGAAAATAAAAAGGGATAAAAACAGGGTGGATATTGCAAAACTGGATACATATACAGATACTGTGGATGACGGACTAACGGGTGGTTATATTTTTAAGATCGATAAAATTTTACCCTGCACTAACTGTTATTACTGGAGCAGTCCTGTTACTCCGCAATATCCTATGTATGAAGACAGCACTTCTATATGGGGACTTGTATATCCTGATTATGATGTGCTTCAGACTTTTCAAATGAATTATATAAAAAATTATGTTGATTCTTTTGAACTTGCTTTAGCTGGTCATGATTATAATGAATCATAAAAATAGTTAATAATTATATATTATATAATA
>CAZSJF010000275.1:0-4230 GCA_964606705.1 uncultured Bacteroidales bacterium | reverse complement strand
TCTTGCCGCCCGGTTCCCTACCGCACTTCATGACTTCCCAGCAATTTTTCTTCTTTTTACTATTTTTCATAGATTAAAAAATGGTGTCTGTCCCTATTTATCCTTTGCCTTTGCGCCGTATTTTTCAGGATCCTTGTTGAACTCCGCTATGCATGCGGAGCAGCAAAGGTTATATGCCTCTCCCTTATATTCTACGGTTGTAGGATCTTCCATATTTATTTTATCTCCGCTAACAGGACAGACTGTATTATTTACTTTTACCGCTGCGCTCTTGCCGCTTTCATGCCCCCCGCCGCATGCCCCACACATAGCAAAAACATTGCCGCATATAAATAATGCCGCCACTACCATTACTATGACTCGCCGGTCCATTCTTATCCTCCTTTTTTATTCTACTATATGTTACATGTCCCTTGGGACCTGACCCCGGTATTCATTTTTCTCTTTTACTACGTTATGCATTGTGAAAACTATTTTCTATCGTATAGTATAGCTTTAATAACATTCTGAGCGTAAAGAAAAGCGCTATTTCAAATGTCAAAGCGATAATAATGAATGATGTATTTGCTAAATAGCTATATTTTGCCCAACCGAATAATAACAAAATAACAATCATAGGCATAATAAGCAAAAATAAGTTTCGGTATGAGCTATAATACGACCATTGCTTTTCTTTGTATTCAAAAACATGGTTTTTTACTTCTTTAAAAAATTTTATCCTTTTTTTGCCATCAAGAGATATTTTATATATTAGGTCATCTAAAAAACAATCTCCTATGCCAAGCCCAATTCCATCAACAACGAATCCAATGAAATAAACACAAATCGCAGTTGACAAAAAATTTGTCCAAAGGAGCCGTTCATTAAAAAAACTAATTAACCCTTGAAGATTAACCCAATTAACTGTGTATAAAGATAGCGATATAGTAACAATGCAACTCATACCGCTTATTAACTCGCTAAAAATATGTGCAATATTAAGTTTCACTGATTAGCCTCTTTTAACCATCTCTCGTTATTTCTTTGTGGAGCGTCCCCGAAATTACTTTGGGGTGGCACCTAATGGACCGTCCCCATATCGCCCTTCTATTTTTCTAAAACTAAGGGAATCCCCTTATATTCACTAGGATTCCCCAACTCTACGATGTCCGAACCTACTATTCCAACTTTAACAGATCTATTTGATGGTAAATTGTTTATATGCAAAAGTTTAACATTGTCATTCTTTGTATTTTCTACCGAAACGTATGGAGTGCCTTCTTGAACATCTGCTTTAATTGATGTTGTATCAGGGGATACAATAGAGTATGCAATGTTGGCTGGCATGAGCCCTTCATTTTTAATACTTATTTCGGATGAATTCATCGCTTTATTTGGAATTACGTTTTCTACGGTCTTTGCTGGTATATTATTTATTCCCCACCATGCCACTAACGTCGCAACAATTAATCCCGAAATAATCCGCGTACAAACCTGACATACTAAGGGATGTCGATTGCTGACCTTTGATTGCCAATTACTAAAACTCTCCACTATTTCTCATTTTCCTCTTGGGGAACGTCCCCGAAATTATTTTAAAGTATTCGATAAAATTGGTGCTGAATACAAAAAAGACAGTATAAGTAGAAAAATATAAAAAAACCCAAACAACATAGACCCGCCAACTAATATATTACGACCCCCAAATATGCCAAACGAAAGACTGTCGCGCGTACTTGTGGTATTTGAAAATGGCTTATAATAAGCGTTGATATCAGTAGGCCAACAAGCAGGGTCGGATTCAATAACCGAGCCTATTTTTAAATATTCTCTTAAAAATGCCCTTCCTCTGAAACCCAAAAATGAAAACCCAACACTTATAAGAAGACCAAGAAAAGCTAGTACGGCTAGGGCCAATTTAATATATTTAATAGGAATCTCGACTGAATATAAAGAAAACCACGCCAAGATCAAAATAGAGTTGGCCGTCATAAAGCTCGAAAATCGATTCCACGCAACATCTTCAGCATGAATAGTAAGTTGTGATAATGCAGAATAGATATCTTTTATCTCAATTTTATCCATATAACCCTCTTGTTTTCTTTTTAAAATAAATACATGTCCCCTTAGGGAACGTCCCCAGCTTGCTATTTATTTTCATTAAATCAGGATCCTTCCCGTAAGCTACACAAATCAATCAAAGACTCATATCTACGCGCTAAAAGTTGATTCTTGGGTGGTTTAAACGTTTTGATATCGTCTATTATTATTCGGGCATTTTCTTTTACAATCTGCTCTATAAGCGGAGCCGCCGTGTCACTAAAAAAAACCGGCCTAACATGACCATATGATGTCATTCCACCCTCTTCCCCAATATATGTTCTAATCATCCAGTTAATAATTTTGGGTCTTGTTCGAGCAGGACACCTAAAGAAAGATCCCGCTTCTTTAAAACTTCTCAATATTTCTCCATGATCGGCATATTTAGACCAATGACAACCCGTTTTTTCCATTTTTACTGATATAGATTCAAAGTGGTCTCTTAAATATTTTTGGTCTATGTAAGCTAATATATCAGCTGCATTAGCAACCCTTATATGCAAATCATCCATCCCGCTTTTAATGATTCGTTTTTGGAACTTTTGTGCGGTACTTAATTTAACGCTATTCTGAGTCAGACTTTTTATATGAGTAAGCATATTATAGGCATTTTGACGAACAATGTCTGGCTTATCACTATCAAGGCTTATACTTATTAAAAACTGCAGTATTTCCTCTTGGCGTGGCACTGGCGCTCGCTCATAGTCTTCCAAAAGAGAAGGGGAGGGAAAAACTGGAGATGGTTGCTCTACAATATCCTTCACATCTTCAACACGTAGCAACTGAACTGGATCACTCGCCAGAACCGCCTCTATACATGTCTTAAAAATATATATACAATCTTCTATTCCCGCCTCGTATTGATCATCTTCGTGTTCAAGATCCCTTCTAATATCATAGCATCTACTTACACGTCGCCATGCAGGATGCGATAACAATCCAATATGGTATGCTAAGTCTATAACATTTGAAGTGCTATAATTTTCAATATCTTCATTTTTTTCTATGGGGGGGAGCTTATTTTGTCTAGCAGATTCCTTAGCGATATCAATACCAGCTATCATAATTTTTTCTTTAAGGTCGTGAATTGCGGCATTAAAAAGTCTTTGGCAGGCACTGCTCGGGTCTACTTTAATTAGACGCCTGACGCGCTCGATCAAGCCTTTTGCTTGCCATGCAGGCCTGACTAAGTCTAACAGATCATCTACTCTTGCGTTCTTTTGAAATGTTTCGCTTTTCGATTTAGGTACTATCTCTTTTTTTTCCATATACTAATCCTTTACAATATCTTCTATCTCAAAATATTTGACAGATACCTCCGGTTCAGTAAATTTTTCAGCCTGTAGGGCGGTAACTTTGATGGTCAAGCCTTACGGGGCTGTCTTATGTAATTTCCCACTGCGATGGGTTTTGTGAAGCGGCCATAAGAATTTTTTTGGCTCAACGCCCTACACTCAACGCAGTACGCCCAACGAAACACTCCCTACTCCCAACTCTCAACTATACTTGTGTCTTGTGCTCTTACCCGTTAGACTCTCTCATATGGCTCGAAGAACTTCTTATATTCATCGAGCGCGTATCTGTCTGTCATACCTGCGATGTAATCACAAATGACCTGATGCTTATCTTCTTTCTTGAGCCTCATCTGGCTCGACGGAGGAAGCTGTTCGGGTTTATCTGAGTAGACTTCGAAGAGCGCTGTCATGAAGCGGTACGCCTTGTTGGACATGCGGACAACGCGGTAGTGCTGATAGAGGTTCTTCTGGAGGAATTCGCGCATTGGCTCACGGAGGATCTGCATGGGCTTGGAAAATCCCACGATGCGAACGGGCAACTTTAATACATCGGCCGTGCTCTTGATCTTGTAACGCTTTATATTGGCTTCGGTCTGTTCGAGGATATCTGTTATTTGTATGTTTATGAGCGAACGTATCACCTGATAGTTGCGTATCTCGTCTTTAAGCTTGGGATATGCCTTGTGTATCTCTTTATTCTCTTTTTCCCACAAAGGCACTTTTTTCAAGTCCTCTTCTCTTATGAGCCTGCTTGCTATGCCGTCATCCAGGTCATGGTTGTCATATGCTATCTCATCGGCGACGTCGACCACCTGTATTTCCAGTAACGGCGAAGCAGTGGATTCAAATGGTATTG
>CAZSJF010000274.1:0-4252 GCA_964606705.1 uncultured Bacteroidales bacterium | reverse complement strand
GACGCCCATGCTTATTCCGAGATCAGCAAATATTACAGTAGCGCCGATTTTTGGTGTAAATGAAAAAGAATAATTGCGATAAGGGAAAGGCGATGAAGGAGTATATAATAATTCATTGTTATTGCAGGAAAGGCCAAGTTTGTTGTCGATGAATCCGAAATTCATTTGCTGAATGCCCTTCATGGAGTTGTAACTGAAACCCATGTTCCCGTAACTGAAAAGCGAATTATGGATATTGTCTTTATCTGTCTTATCAAATGATAGTGACGGCGAAATCGTCAATCCCCCGTCCCCCGTCGAAAAACCTATGTTTGATTTTAAAGAATGGAAAGTATTTGATGTTAGATTTATGCCTATGCTTCCGCTTTTCGAAAAAGAGATCCCTGAATAATTGTTGTAAACAAATGTAATTCCTGCAGAAGCATTTACCGGTAACGAGTCTAAAAGACTTTTTATAAGTTTTTTTGTCAGGTCGGATGTTTCAATTGTAAATAATTCCGGATCTACTATGCTAAGAGAAATGGCCACGTTAACATTTTTCTTCTGATTTTTTTCTTCAATTACGGTATCTCTCTTAAAGTCATCCGGAAATCCCCGCAGGTTACGTGTAATGCTCCCGGTATTAAGGTTCCATCCCAGTCCTACCCACGATGCTTCCTCTTCCATCGAAACGTTGCTGTTGTATGAGATCTGAAAAGGGTAAGGCCCGATATTGAATAAAGGGATGCTGTAATTGAATTCTCCTGAAAAAAGATTTACATGCTGCAGAATGGGATTGGGTTCAAACTTTGACGTTTCAGGTTGAGTAGGTCCGTTTGTTAGTGAATATATAGAAGTGATTGTTGTTGATACAATAAAAAAAACGACCAGACCTTTTGCGTAAAGCAATAATTTCTTTTTCCCGGATCTATTCTTCTGGCTCATGAATTACTTTACTTTAAAATAAAACAGGCAAGAAAGGTCTGAAAATAATTTGGAATAAACAAATGAATAAGAGCTATGCTTTTGTTCACCGGTATACCATGTTGTACCTGTAGGGGCTCTCGTATTTTGTTCCGCATACAAAATTTCTTATATTCTCAATCCCATCACTGTTACATCATCTATTTGTTCGTTCTCACCCCTCCAATTTTCAAAGGTCGTATCCAATATTTCCTGTTGTTCTTTCATCGGTTTATCAGAAATAGTCACAAATAATTCTTTTAGTTGTTTCGCCATGATTTTTTTATTTTTTGGTCCTCCGAACTGGTCCTCGTATCCATCGCTGGCTAGATAAATGCAATCACCTTTTTGGAGTTGGTATTCATGGTTTGTGAAATTTTCCATGTGCTCATGTATCGCTACTGGCATTTTATCGGGATGTATTTCCTTTAGTTCTTTTGATACTGTAACGATGAATAAAGGATTATTAGCACCAGCATATTGCAGTTCAAGAGTATCAACATTAATCGAAACTAATGACATGTCCATCCCATCTTTTTGCTCGCCAGATGTTCCTTTTTGTTTTAGTGCATGAATTATTTCTTTGCGTAAACGTTTTAAAATAATTCCAGGTTTGGTCATGTATTCTTTTACCACAATTTCACGTAAAAATGAAGTTCCTAACATACTCATGAATGCTCCTGGCACACCGTGTCCAGTACAATCAGCAACTGTTATTATTAACTGTTTTTCGACTATTGCCCACCAATAAAAATCGCCACTTACCTTGTCCTTGGGTTTAAATAATACAAAGTGCTCGGAAATAATGTTTTTTATAATTTCAGTATCGGGAAGTATAGCCGATTGAAGTCTGGTAGCATAATCTATACTTTGTGAAACTTCTTTGTGTATAATTTCAATTTGTTTTTTTTGTTCGGTAACCAAATCTCGCTGTGCTTCTATTTCGTCTTTTTGGGCATTAATTTCTTCGTTCTGCTGATGTAATTCTTCATTTTTATTTACTATTTCATCTCGCTGAGAAGTAATTTCTTCATTTTGCTGTTTTAATTCTTCATTTTTATCAGATAGTTCATAAGTTTGTTCTTTTACCTTTTTTTCTAATAATAATTTATCCTTTTTCAGTTTTTGCTCACGCCATTTAATATATCCAAATATGATAGAAATAACAAATAACACTAATAATGTTCTAAACCACCATGTTGCATAGAACGGGCGCAAGATTCTTATGTTTACAGATATCGGGAGTGACCATATTCCATCTGCATTAGATGCTTTTACACAAAAAGTGTAATTGCCATAAGATAGATTTGTATATTTAGCATAATAATATGAATCTTTTGGGCTTTCCCATCCAGAATCAAAACCTATTAATTTGTATTTGTAATTAACCATATTAGGCATACTGTATTCAAATGCATGATATGAAAACTCAAATTCATTTTTACTATATGGAAAAACAAAAGTTGTGTCGCAGAATATATTGTATGCATATAATGAATCACATACTAACAAACTGTTAATAATTACATTGGGAGGATAAGGGTTAATATTAATATTATCGGGATTAACAACAGAAATACCATTATCCCCACCAAAAAGCAATGTGCCATTTTTAAGTTTAAGACATGTATTGAAACTGTTTTGACCTAAGCCTTTTTCTTCAGAATACTCAATTGTTTTATTGTTTTTCTCGTCCCATTTAATAACATCTGTAGATGTCAGAATCCATAAATACCCATTACCATCCTGACACATGCTGCTAATATCAACATTGTTTAATACAGCATTTACAGAGGGGTTAAATGTGCTATCCTTTTTATTGAATTTATACAGCCCCTTTGAAGTACAAAACCATATCTGTTTATTATTGTCTTCGAAAATACTATTGATATCCGATTCGGGAATACTTAATTTATCCCATGTTCTGGAGTAGTAATTTTTAAATTCCGATTTATTAAAATTAATACACGAAACGCCACGTCCCCAGCTGGTGCCAAGCCATAAATTATCATCAGAATCTTTAAGCATGCACGAAACCAGACTCGAACTGATAGCTTTATTGACCGAAGGGGCAAACAAATTGAAACGATTGTCCTTGTATTTGTTTAACCCTTTGCTGGTTGATACCCACAAATTATTTTTATCATCAACTTTTATAAAGTATATTTTGTTGGATGAAATACTATATCTGTCTTCCGGGTCGTTCAGATATTCTTTAAGATTTTGTTTGTTGTCTATACTAAACAGCCCCTCGGTTGTACCTATCCATAACAGTTTATCATAATAAGCAATATCTGTTACAGATCCCGTCAATCCGGTTAAAAGTTGAAGATCGGAATATACTGCTTTGTCATTCTTAAATGTAAAATATCCGTTATCTGTTCCGATATACAGTATTTCATCTTTTACGTACAGGCAGGTAACAGATGGCAATGCACCTGAATTATCTTTAAGAACCAAAGAATCGAGCTTGTTGTTTTGAGGATTATAAAAATACAGACATTTATCAATTGACATTATTATTCTGTTATTACAAACTTCAACATGGGTTATATTATTTTTTAAATCAGGTGTATTCAGAAAACGGACACTTCTGTTGGATGCATCAATTATTCCAATTTCGCTTTCGGTTGCCAGTATATATTTATCCAAATATTTTTCTTTTGAAACGGAGACGATTTTATTATTGATGCTAAAAGTGTTTTTGTTGTACAGGTTTGCAAATTCTCCGGTGGGAGAAACAAGCCACAAGTCATTGTTTGAATCATATATATACCAGAAAAAATTACAAGGCTTTAATGCAAGATACGACAGTCCAAAGTCTTCTCTGGCTTTTTTCTGAACATCTGTTTGCTTATAACTATTATAATAGCCTCTGACTTTATGTGTTACTGTATTTACACTAGATACTCCTATCCATAAATTCTCTGATTTATCAATAAAAAAGTTATGTACTTCAGCATTATAGCCTAGTAAAACGGATTCGAAATAATAATCTGTGAAATCATTTTTACCGGTATCATAAATATAAAGCCCGCCGCCCCATGAACCAATATATACGGTGGTATTATCAGGGCAAAAGACTGACCTATACCAGAACTGATTAATGTCGCTGATCTCAGGACAGCCAAAGAATTCAAATTTTTCGGTTGTTTTATTATATCTGTTAACTCCTGAGAAAAGTCCATTCCAGTATGTAATATAAATGTATTTGTTGTTTTCGGCAAAGTAAGTTGGGTTATCAGATAGTATCCCGTCTTTACCTCCATTATGTTTAAACGAGTTTGACAATGTGAAATCGGGGTTTAAA
>CAZSJF010000273.1:0-4254 GCA_964606705.1 uncultured Bacteroidales bacterium | reverse complement strand
AAAACATAAATTAATTACCTTTGTATATTTATTCATAATCAAAAAAATGAAAGCTAAAATTGTAAATATTTCAAAACATCCCCTGCCGAACTATGAAACTTCTGCTTCTGCAGGTATGGACCTGAGGGCAAGCCTGGAAAAGCCTGTTGTATTAAAGCCCCTTGAAAGGACAATGGTGCCTACAGGATTGTTTATTGAACTTCCTGTAGGATATGAAGCACAGGTGAGGCCGCGCAGCGGGCTCGCAGCTAAAAAAGGCATTACCGTCCTCAACACTCCGGGAACTATAGACGCAGATTACAGGGGAGAAATAAAAGTAATCCTTATAAATCTGTCAAATGAGGAATTTATCATAAATGACGGCGAAAGAGTTGCTCAGATGATAATCTCTGCTCACGAAAAAGCCGAGTGGGTCCAGGTTGAACAATTAAAAGAAACTGAAAGAGGAGCAGGTGGATTTGGTCATACAGGAACTAAATAAATAATCATAAAGAAATGAACTCAGAACAAGGAACAACGATTTTTGATTTACGAAGTACTTCTTACTTCGCATATCGTTAATCCTTGTTCGTAAATCAAATTGACACATAAACAATCAGAAAATGAAAATAATAATTCCAATGGCAGGCATAGGTAAAAGGATGCGGCCTCATACCCTGAGCATTCCCAAGCCACTGATAAGAATAGCAGGAAAACCCATTGTACAGAGGCTGGTTGAAGATATTGCCAAAGTATGCCATGAAAAAATAGAAGAGATTGCTTTTATAATAGGTGACTTCGGAAAGGAAGTTGAAGCAAACCTGATGGAAATTGCCAGAAGCACAGGAGCTGAAGGTAAAATATACTATCAGCAGGAACCTCTTGGTACAGCCCATGCAATATTATGTGCAAAAGATTCCATGAAAGGAAAAATCATCATTGCTTTTGCCGACACACTGTTTAAAGCCGATTTCAAATTAGACCAGACCAGAGACGGCATTATATGGGTACACCAGGTCGAAAATCCGCAGTCCTTCGGAGTGGTCACAACAGACTCTGACAACAACATAATAAACTTCACCGAAAAACCTCAGAAATTCGTTTCCGACCTTGCAATAATAGGAATATATTATTTTAAAGACGCCGGTATCCTTGAAAAAGAACTGCAACAACTTATTGACAACAACGTACAGACAAAAGGAGAATTCCAGATCACCGACGCCCTCCAGAATATGATGAAAAAAGGGATGAAATTCACAACAGGCAAGGTGGATGAATGGCTCGACTGCGGTAACAAAGATGCCACCGTCTACACAAACCAGCGTATCCTGGAATTTAATAAAAATAACGGGCTGACAGACAGCTCTGCTAAAATCATCAAATCTATAATCATAGAACCCTGTTTCCTTGGGAAAAATGTGATTATAGAAAATTCTATCATCGGGCCTTATGTTTCTGTTGAGGCAAATTCACATATAGAAAAATCTGTCATAAGCAACAGCATCATACAGACAAATTCAAAAATATCCTGCATAAATATCGACAATTCAATGATAGGAAATTATGTTGAATATATTAAAACCCCTAATGAAGTAAGCATAGGAGATTATACAATACTGACATAAAATATGATTTTTAAAACCGCAGATATTAATAAAAACAATTCCTATATATTGAAATGCATGACAGCATTTTTAATTACTGCTATTTTTTGCCTGTCTTCATGCGGCATATTTAAAAAGTCAGAAACAGCAGTCAGCGATAAACACCCTTTGTCAGAAGAACAACGGATAGAGAATTCTGCACTTTTTATAGATGCTTTCAAGGAAAGCATGCTGGGAAATGATCAGAAAGCGATGGAAATGTATGGCAAATGCATAAAGGAAGATCCATCCAACGCAGCTGCAATGTTCGAACTGTCGAAAATACTCGGGTTAAGAAAAAATTACAAAGAAGCACTGGTGCTTGCACAGAGAGCTGTAAAAACAGACCCTGACAATCCATGGTACCAGCAACTGCTGGCAAGCCTGTATATGATAACAGACCGGTATAATGAAGCTGCCGATGTTTATGAAAACCTCTCAAAAAAACATCCTGAAAACGTAGGATACTTAATAGACTGGGCTAACGCATATATCTACGGCAGAAATATCAGCGAAGCCATTAAAGTATTTGACATCATAGAAAGCAAAATGGGTATAACCGAAGAGATTTCCATTCAGAAAGAAAAGTTATACCTGAGCCTTAAAAAATCCGATAAAGCTATTGAAGAACTGCAAAAGCTTATATCTAAATTTCCGGATGAAAGCAAATACTATAACCTCCTTGCAGAACTGTACTTCAACAATTCAGAGTACGACAAAGCTTTCGAAATATATAATAAGATACTTGAAATAGCCCCTGATGACCCCTATGTGCATTTGGCCCTGTCACAATATTACAAAGTCAAAGGAGATAAAGAAAAATCCTTTGAAGAGATGGAACTGGCATTTAAAAATAAAAAATTTAGTATTGATTCAAAAGTGGCCATATTGATTCAATACTATACAGCGCTGGAACTTTCCTCTGATTCAGTCACAAACAAAGAAGCTCTGGCATTATCGGAAATACTGTCTCAATCATACCCTAACGACGCAAAATCACATTCCATTCATGCGGACCTGCTGTACAGGGATAAAAAAGTTAAAGACGCACGTGATGAATACAGGAAAGTTATAGCACTCGACAGCAGCAAATATCTTGTATGGGAACAGCTTCTGAGAATAGAAGCCGAACTTAACGACACCAATGCAATGGCAGATGAAAGCAAAACAGCCATCGAACTGTTTCCCCTTCAGCCGGTACCATATTTCTTCTCGGGAGTTTCAGAATTTAACCTTAAAAAATATGATGAAGCTATTGATGCATTTAAAAAAGGCGCGGAAATCACCGTTGATAACAACGCCCTTCTGATATGGTTTTACACTTACCTGGGAGATGCATACCACCAGAAAGCCAATAACAGCGAGTCGGACAAAGCTTATGAAAAAGTTCTGGAACTGGATTCCAAAAATTCGTATGTATTGAACAACTACAGTTATTTCCTTTCTGAAAGAGGCGAGAATCTTGAAGGAGCCGAAAAAATGGCAAAGAAAGCAAATGAACTGGAGCCAGACAATTCATCATACCTTGACACTTATGCATGGGTGCTTTATAAAATGGGCAGGCTGGACGAAGCAAAAAAATGGTCGGAAAAATCAATGGAGAACGGAGGAAAAGATAATGCCGACATCCTCGAACATTACGGAGATATATTATACAAATTGAATGACGTCGATAATGCTTACAATTATTGGCTAAAAGCAAAGGAAGCAGGCGAAGGCTCAAAATTTCTTGAACAGAAAATCAGGGATAAGAAACTATATGAATAATCGCCGTTGGATAAATAAACAACACTGATGGAACTGATAAGAAAATACAATAAATTTACTGTAATATTATCCTTTATCAGCGCCTTCCTGTTAATATCATCCTGCAACACTGTCAGAAAAGCTATCAAAACACCTATCAAAGAAGAAGGGCCGGAATATCTCTTTTCACAACTGAAAAAGAATGAACTGAAATATGACTATATCTCGGCAAAATTCTCGGCAGAAGCTGAATCAGATGAAAAGAAAATTTCCTGCAAAGGGCAAATACGTATCAGGAAAGACAGCATTATTTGGATATCTATTTCACCGGCTCTCGGCATAGAGATGGCAAGGCTGCTTATCACAAACGACACCCTTATATTTATTAACTACTTAGAATCATCCTATTTTACAGGAAATATAGAATACATAAACAAATTATTGAACACAAGTTTCGATTTTGACATCCTGCAGT
Source organism: uncultured Bacteroidales bacterium (assembly GCA_964606705.1). Classification (GTDB taxonomy): domain Bacteria; phylum Bacteroidota; class Bacteroidia; order Bacteroidales; family CAZSJF01; genus CAZSJF01. The sequence continues at coordinate 411 of CAZSJF010000273.1, read as the reverse complement.
CTCTTATAATAGGAAATGATTTCTCATTATATGACAGTGTGCAATTTAAAGCTTCCATTGACAATATGGAATACAAACTCAGCACCACAGAACGAAAAAAACTTAAAAAATATGTAAAAAGCCATATGGAAGAACCTAAGGTATTTATACAGAATATATGGCTTAACCCGGAAACCTTTAAAATCACAAAGCTGATGATAAAAGAAAAAATAAAAGACAAGGACCCGAAGCAGGATAACAGAAAACTGGAGGCTTATTACAGTGATTTTATTGCCATTGAAAACACCCAACAGCTGTTTCCTGATAAAATCCTGTTTGATGTCACAGCAGAAAAACCTATAAAAATAAATATAGAATATTTAAAAACCGAACTCAACCTGCCACAACACAACCCCAAACACACCCAACACA
>CAZSJF010000272.1:0-4277 GCA_964606705.1 uncultured Bacteroidales bacterium | reverse complement strand
GACAAAGAAGTTAAGATTCAGAAAGGCAGATGGGGCATATATCTCCGTATCGGGAAATTAAATTATAAAATTCCTAAAGGTCTGAATCCTGAAGGCCTTACATTAGAAGACTGCTATAAAATTGCAAAAGAATCAAAAAAGTAATTAATTTAAGTTGCTACCTATTAAAAAAAATATTTTGATAATAAATATAATAACTGCTGAATAACAGTTGCTTGTTACTGGTTGCTGGCGAGTAATGAGCAATGAGTAGTGAAATAACCAGCAACGAGAAACCAGCAACTAATGATTGATAATGATGAAAAAATAAAAATATGTTAATTTAGCAAAAATTATATTAAGTAGTAATTTAAGTTAATTATGAATATTGACATCTATTTTGAACCTGTCGAAATATCCGGTTTTAATTTTGCAAAAGACCCTAACTTTGAAAAATTCGGCGATGTTATCAGTATCCATATGGAGGAAAATAAATTTCCGGATCTTGAAAATGTTGATATAGCACTGCTCGGATTTAAGGAAGACAGGTACAATGTCAATAATGAAAACTGTGCGTTAGCTCCTGATTTTATCAGAAACTATTTATATAACCTCTATCCCTGCAATTATAATGTAAAAATAGTTGACCTTGGAAATATTAAAAATGGTTATACCGTTGAAGATACTTATTTTGCTGTAAGTTCCGTAGTCGCTGAACTGATAAGAAGCAATATCCTGCCTGTAATAATCGGTGGTACGCAGGACCTCACTTACGCCAACTATCTTGCGTATGAAGATATGGGGCAGATAATAAATATTGTCCAGATCGACTCATGCTTCGACCTTGGCCATAAACAGTATGAATTCAACTCGCAGTCTTATCTGAGTAAAATAATAATGCATCAGCCCAACTTCCTTTTTAACTATACTAATATAGGATACCAGTCTTATTTTGTAGATAATGACGCTGTCGAACTGATGAAAAACCTGTATTTCGATATATACCGCCTTGGGCTTGTCAGGGCTGATATGGAAGAAGTAGAGCCGATTGTGCGTAATGCCGATATGTTAAGTTTTGATGTTTCCGCAATCAGGCAGTCAGACGCCCCGGGAAACGGAAATTCATCCCCTAACGGATTTTACGGGGAAGAAGCATGCCAGATAGTAAGGTATGCAGGGCTCAGCGACAAACTAAGCTCAATAGGTTTTTATGAAGCCAATCCTGTAATGGATAAAAATCACCAGACGTCACACCTTGTGGCACAAATGATTTGGTACTTTGTCGACGGCTTCTGCAACAGGAAAAAAGATTTCCCCCATAAGCAGAAAGATGAATATTTAAAATATGTTGTTTCTATCAAGGAAAATAAACATGATATAATTTTCTATAAAAGCAAGAAAAGCGACAGGTGGTGGATGGAGGTGCCATGCCCTACAAATCTTATGTCCAAATACGAACGCCATTACCTTGTCCCGTGCTCATATAAAGACTATCAGACCGCGTGCAGGGACGATATGCCTGACAGATGGTGGCAGGTGTATCAAAAATTAATGTGAAAAAACTTGACTTTTTTTCAAAAATTTCGTATATTTGTACTGGTTTTATTTAAAAATTTTAAAAAAGCTGAAACTTTTAGGTGTTTTTATTGTATAAGTTTAATAATTGATAATTTAACTGATTATTTTTTAAATTTATCTTTTTTTTGATAAATATATGGCATAAAAATTTGTTCATATAAATATTTATTTGTTTCTTTATGCTTTATTTTATAAATAAAACTTTTTAAATCTATGAAAAGATTATTCCTTTTATTGATTTTGTTATACACCTGCTTGTCTGTTATGCCCCAGCAAGAAGCACAGTTCAGCCATAATATGTTCAACATCCTGCCCGTTAATCCGGGTTATGCAGGTATTAATGACGCCATTTGTATCACTGCGCTTCACAGGCAGCAATGGGTTGGCTTTACTGATTTTAACGGAGTAAAAGGTGTTAACCCAGTTACTACTTTATTATCCATTGATTCGAAGGTCAGGAAACTGCACGGCGGATTAGGCGCTTCTGTAATACAGGACCATCTCGGTTATGAAGATAATATTGATTTAAAACTGGATTATTCTTACCACGTAATTGTTGGTGGAAGCAATATATTGGGCTTGGGTTTAGAATTCGGGTTTAAAAACAAAACTATTGATTTTACACAACTTATTCCTATCCAGACACCTGACCCTGTACTTACCGGAAAATCTGCGGAGTCAGATATGGGAATGAATCTTGCCGCTGGTGCCTTTTACAAAATACCGAATAAATTTTATTTCGGAGTATCCGCAACACAGCTTTTGGGAACAAAATTAAGTTTAGGACCTAATCCTCCCGCACAATATCAACTGAAACCACATTATTACTTTATGGCAGGATATTATTGGCCTTTACCGAGCAATCCTTCATTTGAATTTAAACCATCAATACTGATAAAAACAGATTTTGCTTCAACCCAGTATGACATAAACTGCCTTGTTGAATATAACAGCAGGTTCTGGGGCGGGCTCAGCTACAGGGCAACAGATGCTATGATTGCTCTGGTTGGTGTTAAGCCTTTTACAGTGGGAAAATTCAAAGACCTGCTTATAGGCTACTCTTATGACATCACAACATCTGCTCTCGGAAAAGACGGCCGCAGCAATGGCAGCCATGAGATCATGCTGAAATACTGCTTTAAAATTGAAATTGAAAAAATACCGTCAAGTTATAGAAATGTCAGATATCTGTAATTTGTCAATGAGTTAGAAAAAAATGTAACAAAATATATTAAGGTATCGTTAAAATATAAAATATAAACAAAAGCAGGAACCATTATGAAAAAATTAATTTTGATTTCATCACTTTTAGTCTTGCTCGTTTCATGTAGTGAAGAGCAAGGTTATTTGATAGGTGTTCAAGGCAGAGAACCGTTTCTCCAGCCGCTTCCTTATGGTATGCTATATATACCTCTGGGAAGTTATAATATGGGGCCAAGCGACCAGGATGTTCCTTACTCATTAACAGCCCAGGCAAAAACTGTTACTGTTCAGTCATTCTACATGGATGAAACTGAAATCACCAATAATGAATACAGGCAGTTTGTTGAATGGGTAAAAGATTCAATTGCACACCAGCTGCTCGGTGATAACGGACAGGAAAAGCATCTTATAACACAGGATGCAAATGGTGACGATCTGGATCCCCCTTTTCTTAACTGGAGAGAAAGAATAGACTGGGACGGAGATGATGAAAGGGAAGTCCTTAATGAAATGTTCCTGCCCGAACATGAAAGATATTTCAGAAGAAAAGAATTTGATACAAGAAAACTTAATTATGTGTATTTCAGGATTGACCTGAAAGCTGCTGCAAGAAAAGAAAAAGACAGCGAAGGAAAACTGACAAGGCCGCAGGGACTTAAAGACAGAAGTGTTTTTGTAATTAAAGATGTGCGTAACATATACCCGGATACATTGGCATGGATACATGATTTTACGTATTCTTTTAATGAACCGATGACACAGAATTATTTCTGGCACCCTGCTTATGACAACTACCCTGTTGTTGGTGTAAACTGGATACAGGCCCGTGCATTTTGTATATGGAGAACACAATTGCTTAATAACTGGCTTATGAGAAACGGGCAGTTTATTGTAAATGATTTTCGTTTACCAACGGAATCTGAATGGGAATGGGCTGCACGCGGCGGACTGGATTTAAGCCCATATCCATGGGGCGGTCCTTATATCAGGAACAGCAATGGCTGTTTCCTTGGCAACTATAAACCGTTGAGAGGTAATTATACTGATGATGGTGGAATTCATACTCTTATTGTGGCACACTACGCCCCGAATGACTATGGATTGTATGATATGGCCGGAAATGTTGCGGAATGGTGCAGTGACGCTTTTGATGAATCAGCTTATAATTTTGCACATGACCTCAATATGTCATATAGTTATGAAGCCAAAGATAATGACGCTGAAGTTCTGAAAAGAAAAGTTCTCAGAGGCGGCTCATGGAAAGATATCGGCTATTATATGCAGGTTGGCAGCAGAACTTATGAATATCAGGATACAGCCAAGTGTTATATTGGATTCAGATGCGTTGAGACATATCTTGGCAGAGACATGAATGACGGAACTACCGGACATAATCCTTCTAATGTATATTATTAAAATTTAAACTGATTAAAAATGGATTTTCCGAAAAGTAAAAATATTTAATAACTTAATAAAAAGATGATATGAGTTTACATGCTATCGTGACAAGTAAGGGA
>CAZSJF010000271.1:0-4331 GCA_964606705.1 uncultured Bacteroidales bacterium | reverse complement strand
GTGTTGGGTGTGTTTGGTGGTTTTTGTTTATAAAATAAAAACCTATAAATATCACAGAAACTGATATAATTTTTACAGCAGTTATATCTTCAGGCTCTGTAAAGAGGGCAATCAGAGCCGCCACAACAGGTTGTATATAAATATAAAATCCGGCAACAGAGGCTTCAAGGTACTTTAATGAATATGTTGTTAATAAATATGCGATAAAAGTATTTATTATTATCACATAAAATAACGAAAGCCATACATGAGGGGTAAATATATTCCAGTTGATATCCTTAACACCTGAAACCGTAAAAGGCAGTATCATGATGAAGCCGAATATAAATATCCATTTTATCACGGTTAAAGCATTATATTTATCCATCAACTTTTTGACAAGTACCAGATATAAAGCATACGAAGTTGTATTTATCAGGATAAAAATATTTCCTGTAAATGTGCCGGACAAAAAAGAAATATGTTTATCATAAACAATTATGGATATTGTGCCTAAGGCGCCAAGTATGATTCCGAATATTTTGTATGGTGTCAGCTTTTCCTTAAGTATTATTATGGCAAAAATAAATACAGAGATAGGATTTGTAGCATGAATCACAGAGGCATTTACAGGTGTAGTGAGATTAAGCCCTTCGAAGAACATTATCTGGTTAATGGCTACACCGAATAATCCGCAGAGGGCAAGGCTGAGGTAATCTTTCTTCTCAACCTTTTCTTTAACAAACAGTTTATGAAAAATAGTGTAAAGCAAAACTGCCATTGCAACCCTCAGGAATATTATCTGCAAAGGAGAACAATATACGGGCATCAGACCTTTGGATATCGAATAGTTGGCACCGAAAATTATACCGGAAATTAAAAATGCTATATGTGCTTTAACCTTGGGACTCAATGTATTTTGGTATTATGGTAATTTTTTATGAAGTATTTCTGGTATATCATAGCACTTTGGTAATTGGGCACTTCGACCACGCCTGCCAAAGTATTTTGTACGGCGGGCAGGCAAGCTCAGTACCCAATCTATTATGCATGATGAATATACTTATTAACGATTTCCATCATTTTTTCAGGGTCTTTCTCAAGTTTTTTCCTTAAATCTTTGTCATCATATCTTTTCAGACGGTGTATGATTTCTTCGATGGTTCCTCTCGGAAACACATCATGTCTGGTATATATATCCATCTGCCTTTCCAGAAAATCCGCAGATTCATAACAGGAAACAGGCAACTGTGAAAGTTTCTGTTGTTTAATTTTATGCTCATCTTTGAAAATATTAACATCAACATATCTTTCTTTCGCATATTTAAGGGCATCTTTCATTTCAAGCCCATACCGTGACGCGACAGTAAGCCCTGCGAGCAGCAGATAAATATCAGCAGAACCGTCAGGACAACGGAATTCAACAGTCTGTTTATCAGAAAAAATTCGTTTTTCTGCTTTTTCCTCAGGATTTGCACCCGCTATCATATTGTTATTACCAGTCCATCCCAAAGGGACCCGCACTAATACGGAGCGGTTCCTGTCTCCCCAGCAGATGTTGGTCGGGGCCTCCTGGTGAGGGACGAGTCTGAAATATGATGCCGGCACAGTATTGCCAAAAGCCGTCAGAGAAGGGGCAAGATATAAATACCCTGCTATAGTTTTCTTTGCAATATCACTTAGTTTGTTTTTTTCGACAAACATATTTTTACTGCCCCTGACAAGCCTGGTATGTATGTGCAAGCCGCTGCCTGCTTTACCTGATGTAATTTTAGGAGAAAAAGTCAGGTTAATGCCATATTTATATGCTAAGGAACGTAATATCCACTTTGCAATCACCAGTTGATCGGCAGCACATTCAACGTCTGCAGGCAGGAATTCTATTTCATTCTGTTCGTAATCTGTACCATTTTGTGAAAAATTACCGACTTCAGAATGAGAGTATTTTACAGTACATCCGGCCTGCGCTATCAGCTGAATAGCTTCACTCCTGAATCCGCCCCATTTTGAAAAAGGCATAGATTCATGATATCCTTTCTGGTCAGTGGCAGGGAACAGAGCATTTTTTTCACTTATCAGGTAAAATTCAAGTTCCCCCATTGCCTCAAAGGAGTAACCTGTTGATTTCTGTAATGACTTATGTGCTTTCTGCAAAATATATTCCGGTGAACTTGCAAGAGGGTTGCCGTCCTTATCATAATATGAACATAAGATATCTATCGTAGGAAATTCCGTAAATGGATTTAAATAAGCCGTCCTGTAGCGCGGTATTACATATAAATCACTGGAACCTGCTTCTACATAGGAAAATAAACTTGACCCGTCAACTCTTTCGCCGCATGAAAGGACCTCGTCCAGATATTTTCTGTTGTTTATGACAAAATTCAGCATCTTTATTCTCCCGTCGCCGCCGACATACCTGAAATTAAGCATCTGAACATTATGAGCTTCTATATACTTCATAATATCGGTTTTGGTAAAGTCTTTCGGCAACTTATCAAGATATTTTACCAGCGGATTGGGGTTCATTTTAACAAGGTCATTCATACTTTACAGATATTAAAATCGTTTATAAAAATGTTTTACGTTAAACAGTCCTGTTTTGTTATCAATTTTATTAGTATTTTTATACCAAAAATACAGAATCAGTAAAAAAATGAAAACAGGCCTTTTCTTCGGCTCTTTTAACCCTATCCATATCGGGCATTTGATAATTGCCAGCTACTTTGTGGAATTCTCCGACCTGAAGAAGGTCTGGTTCGTTGTATCTCCCCAGAATCCGCTTAAGGAAAAACAGGGCCTGCTTGATGATTACCACAGGCTGGCATTGGTAAATATTGCTGTTGAAGACGACCCGAGATTCAAGGCATCCAACATTGAATTCAGCCTTCCGAAACCCTCATATACTATCGATACTCTCACCTATCTTCAGGAAAAATATCCGGATGATGAATTCGTTTTAATTATGGGAACTGACAATATTGAAAGTTTTCACAAGTGGAAAAATTATGAGCAGATACTTAATAATTATGAGCTATATGTATATCCAAGGCCCGGTTCTGTAAAGAATGAACTATTAAATCATCATAAAGTCAGGCTGGTTGATGCACCCGTGATTCAGATATCTTCTTCTTTTATAAGGAATGCAATTAAAGAAAAAAAGGAAGTAAAATATTTACTTCCTCCGAAAGTTTATGATTATGTTAAAGAAATGCATTTTTATGAGAAGCAGGCTTTATAACTGTACGCACAAACAGAATTATTTGAATAGTGAAAATATTAAAACGGCGTGCTATTTATAGGCAAATATGTAGCTACAAGCTTCAAGCCACAAGCTTCAAACTTAAAGCTAATCAAGCTTGCAGCATGTAGCTTGTAGCTCTTGCCATTAAATAGCAAATAAGGTAAGTTTTTGTATAGAGCCTGATGAAATTACTTTACGCAGTATGAATTATAACTTACGCTGAACTTCCACTTCTTCAAAACCTTCAATTATATCGCCCACTTTAAAGTCGTTAAATTTATCAATGGTCATGCCGCAGTCATATCCGGTCTTCACCTCTCTCACATCTTCCTTAAATCGTCTTAAAGAGCTAAGCTGCCCTGAATATACAACAATACCATCCCTTATCAATCTGACTCTTGAATTTGATGTTGCTTTTCCGTCAACTACCATACAACCTGCGATTGTGCCTACTTTTGAAACAACAAACAATTCCCTTACTTCAGCATTGAATTTTATTTTTTCTTCAATTTCAGGAGACAGCATTCCTTCGATAGCATCTTTGATCTCTTCAATAGCATTGTAAATAACGGAATACAGCCGTACATCTATCTGTTCATGTTCAGCCAGCTTTCTTGCACTAACAGACGGCCTCACCTGGAAACCAACCACTATCGCATTGGAAGCAGAGGCAAGCAATATGTCGGATTCGGAGATCTGACCTACAGATTTATGTATGACATTTACCTGAATTTCCTGGTTGGACAGTTTTAATAATGAATCTGATAACGCTTCAACTGAACCGTCAACATCGCCTTTGACGATAATATTCAATTCTTTGAAGTCGCCTATTGCTATACGCCTTCCTATCTCATCAAGGGTGATATGTTTCTGTGTCCTGAGCCCCTGTTCTCTTTGCAGCTGCTGCCTTTTAGTAGCAATTGTCTTTGCTTCGTGATCCGAACTCATAACATGAAAAGTGTCGCCTGCCTGGGGTGCATCATTTAACCCGAGCAATAATACAGGGGAAGAAGGCCTTGCTTCTTTTAACAGAATATTTCTTTCATTATACATTGCTTTTACTCTTCCGTAGCAGCATCCTGCAATAATGATATCTCCCGTCTTTAAT
>CAZSJF010000270.1:0-4364 GCA_964606705.1 uncultured Bacteroidales bacterium | reverse complement strand
TGTGTTGGGTGTGTTTGGGGGGTGTGGGAGAGAGAGAGAGAGAGAGTTTATCCTAAATATAAAATTTTAATAAAAAACCATCATAAGCCTATTTGGCTTGTGATGGTTTTTTATTTTATAGAGAAGGGATAATGAAGATAAGTAAGATTTTGGATATAGAGCGAAACAATGTTGATAGCATCAACCTTTTCAAAGAAGGGATTTTTTGGCGTTGTTATGAATATTCGGCATGGCAATTTGTAAGGAACATCAGGTTATATAGGGTATTCAGGAAATATGTAAAATCAGTAAAACAAGATATTGTTTATCTCGGTTTTCCGGAAAGTGTACTTGAGGCAATATTAAATGAAATAAAAGAAGGTGGTTATATGGTAATATGTAATGATCAAGAAATCGTCATCAAAGGGTATCAGTTAAGTGAAGGTTTTGAGCATTGGAAAGGAAGGATTGAGATTTCAAACGATAAAGAAAAATCAAGCGAAAATAAACAATCTGAAATTATACGCCGAATAAGGGAATACCCGATAATTACTAAAACACCGGTTGAAGCATTCAATTTTCTTGCAGCAATACAAAAGGAAATATATGGCAACCTATGATAATTTACCTGTTTACAAAGCAAGCTATGATTTGCTTGTTGAAATATTTCAGTTCGTAAAGAATTTCAACAAGGAGTACAAATATACGGTAGGCGAAAAGCTGAAAAATGAAACGCTTGAAATGATAATGAATATTTTCAGGGCAAACAGCAGGCAACAAAAAAAGGAACTGCTACAAACAGCAAGGGAGAATATAGAAGTTATTCGTGTATTATTAAGGCTGACAAAAGATTTAAAGCAGATAGATTTAAGGAAATTTGTAATGATAAATGAAAAAATAGAAAATGTATCAAAACAGCTTGCCGGATGGCAGAAAGCAAGCAATTAAAATACTGGTCGGAGTTTCTTTTGCTATTGTAAAAGAAAGTGTACCGTTTTAGTCCAATAATCTGCTTATGCCGTAAATACTGTAAAATAAAAACAGTGCGTATAAGCTATGTAATTTTGGCTGACTTAATGTAGCCGGTCAAAAGAGTTAAATGATTATTAAAACAGTAGGTCCTTCGGGTTATCGCAATACGAATGGCAATTACAACAATCGTGGTAACAACACGAACGTGTGGACTTCTACTGAGAGTGGCGCGAATGCGTGGAATCGGAACTTGAATTACACTATCACGCAGGTCAACCGGAATACCAACAATAAGGCTTACGGCTTTTCAGTGCGCTGTGTTAAGGACTGGAAATAAAAGCCTGCAGATTTACTGCAGGCTTTTTTAAAAAAGAAAAATGGAACAATTATCCTTATGTGATAAACAAATTGAAGGTATTCCCATAATAGACCTTTTCACGGCATATTATGATGCCCGAAAGAATAAAAGAAAAACGATGAATGCCATGTCGTTTGAAATGAATTACGAAAGTAACCTGTTTCAGTTGCATGAAGAAATTATAAACAGGAAATATGTGATAAAGCCAAGTATATGCTTTATAAATTTCAGCCCTGTTCAGCGCGAGATATTTGCAGCCGATTTCAGGGACAGAATTGTTCACCATCTTATTTTTAATTACATCAGTCCTGTATTCGAGCCTTTGTTAATCAATGACTGTTACAGTTGCCGTACAGGCAAAGGAACACATTATGGAATAAAGCAAATAGACCATTTTATTCGTTCATGCTCACTAAATTATAAGCAGGAATGTTATATCTTAAAACTCGATATAAAAGGATATTTTATGGGTATAAACAAGGAATTGCTTTATAATAAAGTACAACAGTCGTTACTTGACAAAAAAGAAAAATTGACCTTTGACCTTCCATTAGTCCTGTACCTGATTAAAAAAACTATATTCAACGACCCGACAAAGAACTGTGTCATAAAAGGTAAAAAATCGGACTGGAACGGTTTACCAAAAACTAAAAGCCTGTTTTACGCATCAGAAAATTGTGGTCTTCCAATCGGCAACCTTACCTCACAATTATTCGGAAATGTTTATCTTAACGAATTTGATCATTGGGTTAAAAAAGATTTGCACATAAAACATTACGGCAGGTATGTAGATGATTTTGTTCTGATATATTCAAGCAAAGAATATCTGAAATTATGTATTCCAGCCATCCGCGAATATTTGAAAGAAAAGCTACATCTTGAATTACATCCCAATAAAATTTATCTGCAACATTTTACAAAAGGCGTAAAATTTCTTGGCGCAGTAATAAAACCATTCAGAATTTACATTGCCGACCGGACAAAAGGTAATTTTTATAAAGAAATTGAAGTACAAAATAAAATAGCAAGAAACCATAAACCGAAAAAAGAAGAACAGGATGCCTTTTTAAGTAGCATGAATTCGTATTTGGGAATAATGAAACACTACAAAACCTACAAATTAAGAAAGAAAATGCTCAAACGTATTTCGGGATACTTTTGGAATGATTTCAGAATAGGAAAAGGATACGCCAAACTGATAAAACGAAAAATAAAGGTTAAAAAAACGGTATATTAACTCTATTAAATAAAATAATCTGAAAATCACTCAATATAACCACACAAGCACACGTTGCCAATAGCACGTTTGCGACCACATTTTGTTTTTCGCTTATAGCTTCCCGCATGAGCCATAAAAAACAAAAAGAGGTCGCAACCTTTGCCAAACCCTCGCCAAAGCGGAATTTAATTTAATTATTTGCCCTCTCAAAAAAAAATAAAACGCAAACACTCAACCAACCCGACAAAATACCGTTGACAGAAAAAATGATTATATTTGAACTTAATTAAATGATTGGTGGAAAACCAGCCAGCTTATAACATCGGGTTAGAAAAATTGCCTGTTTACGTGGGTTTCAGATGTTTCTGTTTCAATTGAAATCTCAAGTAAATTGATATGACAGTGTTTCAAATTCCGGCAACATTTCCAACCCGCGGACCGTTATGCACAAGGGTATTGATAATGAATGACAACAAAAATATAAACCCCGCTATGAGAATTGACTAATTTAAAAATAATGAAAAAACTATTTATTTCTTTAGCAATTATAATGTTGAGTTTTAAATTTATTTTTGCGCAATTAGTAATTACAACGTCAGCCAATGATACAATATGTTTAGGCTCATCTTCAATATTAACAGTCACTGCTTCAGGTGGTGTTCCTCCTTACACATATCATTGGAACGGACAGACTGCTGACTCTTCTATTACTGTTTCGCCAAATGGTAATACAACATATTCAGTATTTGTTACGGATAATAATGGAAATACAAGCCAGACTAATCATATTACGGTAATAGTATTCCCGCCAATAAATATTTTAGTGTTTGCGAATAAAGATAGTATTTGCCCTGGTGAACAGGTATTGTTAACTCATGTAATAACAGGCGGAACAGGGCCACCTTATGTCATCTACAATCATGATGGTCAAGTAGTATCTCCTCCGATTTACATTAATCCAATATATTCAGATTATTATTATTTGTCAGCTGAAGATGTATGCGGAACTCATGATACAGGTTTTGTGTTAATTAATGTTATGCCACAACCACCAATTGGAGTTATTGCAGACACAGTATCAGGATGCCAACCCTTAACAGTAAATTTTACTGAAATAAGTCCTATAGATGGAAGTACATTTATATGGGATTTTGGCGACATGATGAATTTATCATTGGCCCGATGCCCAAATCACACATACACTGACTCCGGAATCTATACTGTAATTTTAAAGAAAACCTCAATATTCGGGTGTGTTACAATATGTACACTGGCTGATTTTATTTCTGTTTATCCAAAACCGGTAGCAAGTTTTGACTACAACCCAAGTGTTCCAAATTCAAATGACACAATAGAATTTTTTAACATCTCACAAGGCGCGTCCTCATACATATGGGCTTTTGGTAATGGCGATTCTTCCAGCATCACAAACCCAATTCTTATGTTTCCATATTCTGGAGATTGGTCTGTGTCATTAATTGCTATATCAGACATGGGTTGTACAGATACTATTTCCAATATTATTAGTGTTTTGGACGATTTTATATTTTATCCGAATCCATGTAACACATTGTTGACAGTTAATACATTACAAATGACAACTATTGAAATAATTGACACTCAAGGACAAATAGTTGGTTCAATAGATCTGACTGAAAACTTAAACTACATTGACTTATCTAATATAGATAGCGGGGTTTATACTTTGAGAATAAAGACAGACAGAGGCATTGCAATGAGAAAACTGATTAAGCAATGACAAATACCCCAGTGCATAACAACGCCTACCTACAACCCTGATTAAGTGAATGTTATCCGCCTCGCAATGAAATACCT
>CAZSJF010000269.1:0-4376 GCA_964606705.1 uncultured Bacteroidales bacterium | reverse complement strand
AATAATTTTCTTAATTATTCTGTTTGCTGTGCGGTTTTTCACCCGAATTGCAGTGGGTAAAATCAGGGGGAATAATTATTCTATAAAAAACTTCCCGTTGCTGACTGTATTTTGTTCATTAAGAAAATTGTAAACATAAACGCCGCTCCGGAAAGTATTCTTTTCAATCCTGAGCAGGCCGGCAGAAATATTACCGGAAGTATAAACTGATTTGCCTGTAACGTCATAAATTTTCAGAGTGTAATTTCCTTTCTGTAAATTATCAAACTGAAAAATGATGGAATTATGATCCTGATAAACAAACAAATCAGGATTACTGCAGCAATTAATATTTTCGTTAAAGCCGGAAGAAAGGGGACAGGTTTTATAGTACATTATATAGATGGAATCCAGATGGACTATTGTGGGGTCGCCGACAAACTCATTATTGCCCTGCTGGATTCTTGTACCTGATTCAATAGATAAATTATACCCGTCAGTGCTTGTGGCGCTTTTGATGCCGCTCTGGCAATAATAAGTGCGGAAAATCCCGCCCGGAAATAAAAAAGTTGAGCATACGGCGCCGTTATTCCAGATAAATGTTGCATCCTCGGTAAAAGTTAACCCATCGGTAGAAGTTGCCCGTACCAACTTTGATCCCTGTGAAACAAACATAACCCATAAACTATCATTTACCATAAATACATCCGGGTCAGTGATGTTGTCTTTTGTAAATCTGATTTCCGCCTCTTCGGTAAAGTTATAACCATCTGAAGAAATTGCGCTATGAACATCTTTTGGTGGCGTAGGGTCTAAATCAATATAATACAGGCGTATTCTGCCGTCAGGCAATAAAACAGGATTGGGGTCAACTTTTTTTGTAACGGAACTGCCTGTTAAATTAATTTGTTGCGGAGTTGTAAAAGTCGCACCATCTGTGCTTGTGGCAACATTTAATACTTCAGTTGCAGATTGAGTGGCATATACGTAATAAATAAATATCGTTTCATTTGTGTCTTTAATTGCTCCCGGCACACTTGCAGGAAAAAATAACAGGGTGGTGTCTTTCACGAAATTTAAACCATCACTTGAAGTTGCCCTGTAAACACTATGCTGCGACGGCCCTACCTGGGTGAAGCAATTCTGAATGATGATGAAACTGATACCCAGAACGATTATTTTTCTCATAATATTTCTCCTTTCAGATTTTATAAAAACAAATATAATAATTTTATTATTTGTTCTGGTTACATACTTGCTTTTTTATTATTGGTACGGATTACACTATCGCTTAATCCACGTCAGCGAAGTGGATTTATAGATTGTCTATATAATTTTTAACTTCATTTAACTGCAAAGGGATCCATTTTTTTATTGATTCTGTTTCTTGTGTGAAATTTGAGTTGTCGTAAAATACTTTAGCATTAACGGGCCATTTTTTTTCATTTTTTTCCGCATATTTTTTTAAAAACTTATAATCTTTATCAACCATTGATATTATGTTGTCAGGGGTTAGTATTCCTGATTTTACAAGTTCACCGAAACGTTGTTTGAGTTTTATCCTGTATCCCGGAGTACTCATAAGCCTTTTTATCATATAATTTCTCAAAACATTCACAATTCCGGGGGAATGAGGTTCGTTATCGCCGTCTCTCCCGAATGAATGGTCATAATCCCATGGAACAATTTTAAAAGCGGCATTACTGTTTTCTTTATACAGATAAAAATTTTTCACAACCCCGTCAATATTATGTGTGACAAGCAGTAAAATGTGCCAGTCAATAATATTATCAATGTCAAAATATGTCTGTATGCCTTTTGATTCACTGAAAAATACAGAATCGGGCGATTCCTTGATGAAACGGCGTATCTTCTCCATATAATAATTCTTGTTTGAAGCAGGAAATTCAGGGTATTTCTGGTGGTGAATATCGCCTTTTATGTATGGGTTGCTGGTTGCAAAAATATCCGGGTCTGCAAAAACAGCAGGCTCTTTAAAAATGCATGCATTAGTGTCAGATTTTGCAATTCCTAAACGCTTACGATCCATACGCTCCATTAAGATATACAGCCCGTTATACCTGAAGTTTTTATATACCTCAATATATTGACATTGAGGAGCGATATTTTTTTTATTAAAAGCGCGGAACAGATCATACGAAAGCTTGTTCCTTATAAATGACTTATCAATAAAGGAAGCTGCCAGAATCCAGTCATCATCACTTTTAAGGCCGGCGAGAGGATGCTTTTCAGATAGTTCTATTGTGAAATTATGTTTAGGAAAATCTTCAGAAACACCTCCTCTGGCTTTAATGCGGACTTTATCCAGGTAGATATGCGGAATTCTGATGTTGTTGCTTACATATGAAAGGTATCTTATTCCTTTTATTCTGAATGGTTCAGAGCGTATGGCATAAATATATATTTTAGGGAGATTATCTTTGTTGCACTGGAAAATATGATAAAAGTAAAATATTCCTGTAACGATAATAATCAGAGTAATTATTGATAATGTTTTAATCAGCAGATATAAATGCTTTTTCATTGAATTAAAGAGTTCTCAGGTAATAAATACAACTTGATATTCAAAATTAGTTAAAAGATTTGAATAGGGGATTTAAATCCTGATATTTTTATTAATGATTCTGTTTACTTATTTGCTTTTTCGGTACGGATTACGCTGCCGTTGAATTTGCGCCGGCAGGGGCGAAATAATACGAATCCATTTACTCAGTATGAATAAATAGCCCGTAGGGCTTGAATATCAGTAAAAAGCAGTAAAATAAATACTATTGCCCGTAGGGCATAAACTATGTGTGAAAAAAATATATGTAAATTTTTAATTCCCTATAGGAGAAGACTTATCTATCAGATGTTTTTTTATATCGCTGCTCTACCTTTATTTAGTGCGCATTAGTTGTTTGTTATTACTAATTTGTCAGCCGTAATTATTTTGTTGTTTTGTATCAGCCGTATGAAGTAAAGCCCCCCTGGTAAGTTGTCCCGGTATAAAATGATGTTTTGTCCTGCGATATTGTCCATTTGTTTTACCGTTTGTCCCTGTGAATTGTATACTGTTAAGGTTGCTTTTTTGAGTGCTATGTCCGATTGTAAAGTTGTCCACGATGAAAAAGGATTTGGATATAAAGTGATTGAATGTTTTTTTAATTCAAGTTGATTCATTCCTGTTGTCATATCCGTACGCCATATTTGCGCGCCATCCACATAATTTGGTCCGCCAAAATACATATAATTTCCAAAACTGATAGTAACAGGATTCTCTCCATTAATCAGAGGGTTTCCAAAACCGTCTGTGTTAGATTGTATAAAGTTAACACCGTCTGCAGAGCGCCAAATTGGACAACCATCAGAGATAGAAGTGTCCGTATAGCCGGTTACCCAAATATATCCAAAAGCTGTATCCATGTTGTGAAGTTCTTCAACGGATGCACCTTTTCCAAAAGCGTTTGTTGTTATTGCTTGCCAGGTAATTCCGTTTCCTGTTCTATACATCTGTCCGCCTGATATTTTATTGGTTGTTGTAGCATACAATGTGTCATTAAACACTTGCAGGCAGGCTATGCAAATTTGTGAACTGTCCCCAAAACCATGTCCTACTCCGGTATTTTGAGTAAAATGTATTCCATCCGATGATTCCCATAATTGCCCTTTAGCATTTGTTGAAAAATAAATCTTGTTGTTCCATATACACCAATAACTGATAAGGTCAACAGTGTCTGGTGCAGTGGTTGCAACGGTATCGAAATCTATCAGTCGCACCCAGGCTAAAGAATCTATACTGTTATAGGGAATCCGCCAGACCTCTGCATTTGTAGTCCCTCCATGTGAGCCACCACCGGCATAAAGGTATGGAATAGTATCAGTAGTACCCTGAAAAACCGCCATGTTTGGGGAAAGAGTAATTAGCCCTGCATTATTATTAAATCCCATTTTGCTTATAGCTGAAAAATTTATTCCATCAGTTGTTCGGTAAATTCGGGTGCCTGTTGTTAAACTTCCTGTAGCTATCCACATCATTCCTCCAATTGAATCTGTTTTACCATTTGAAGGAAATCCTTTAACGAAAGGATTTAAAGCAGGACTAAAGGACGTAATCTGGGTCCATGTTCCGGCATTTCCACTTGGTGAATATCTGATTTCTGCGGTGCCACTCCCATTTCGTCCAGACATGCAATAAATGTTCCCCTTAAAAGTTTGAAATTCCACAATGTCATAGTTATGAGAGTTACTAAATCCTGTAGTTTCTACCGATTGCCATATATCTGCTTGCCCGAATGAAAATAATGATATGTAAATCAGTGCCGATAAGGAAAAAAATTTATACATAAATTTTAAATTTATTTATTAAAAAACACCACCAAACACACCCAACACAA
>CAZSJF010000268.1:0-4382 GCA_964606705.1 uncultured Bacteroidales bacterium | reverse complement strand
TGTGTTGGGTGTGTTTGGTTTTTGTTTTAGATGAACGTTTTGAATGTGATGATTTGATGTTGTAGAACTGTAAAAGGTCTAAGGATACGGAAATAGAAGATTTAAGCTATATTGATATAGGTATAATGCCTTTGCCTGATGACCAGTGGACAAAAGGGAAATGTGGATTCAAAGGATTGCAATATATGGCGCTGGGGATACCGGCAATTATGTCGCCTGTGGGTGTAAATACTGAAATAATTGAAAATGGCATCAACGGATTTTTGGCTGATACAGATGAAGAGTGGCTTGATAAGCTTAAATTACTTATAGAATCTGAAAATTTGAGAAACACGCTTGGCAAGGCAGGAAGGCAGACAGTTATTGAGAGGTACTCATTTAATTCGCAGAAAGAAAAATACCTTGGCTATTTTAAAGGGTTAATAAGCCGTAATGTTAAATAAGTCATATTCAAATGGGTTGATAGAAGCCGGCTGTGATGAGGCGGGCAGGGGATGCCTTGCTGGCCCTGTTTTTGCTGCGGCTGTGATACTGCCTCCTGATTTTGAAAATGATTTGCTTAATGATTCAAAACAGCTGACAGTAAAACAACGGGATAAATTAAGGCCTCTCATTGAAGAAAAAGCTCTTGCATGGGCTGTAGCCAGTGTAAATAATAATGAGATAGATGAGATAAATATCCTGAATGCTTCTATAATGGCTATGTATAAGGCTGTAAAACAACTTAATGTATTACCGCAGCTGCTGCTTATTGACGGCAACAGGTTTAAACCTTACAAGAATATTCCGCATAAATGCATTATAAAAGGGGATTCAATATATCAGAGTATTGCCGCAGCTTCAATACTGGCTAAAACATACCGTGATGAATATATGAAAGAACTGCATGATGAATTTCCTTTGTACAACTGGAAAAAAAATAAAGGGTATCCCACATCAGACCACAGAAAAGCAATAAGGGAAAATGGTATAACCATTTATCACAGAAAAAGTTTCAACATGAATGAACAACTGAAAATTGATTTCTGTTAAAGGAATTATGATAAATGTTATTATTAATGGGTATTGTGATCAGGCACTATTGCACTAATGGTTGAATCATAGTCAATTATCATATTTTTTAAGCCCATCCGGATAATTTTATTATAATTTTCATTAGTCACTCCGTGAACGATTCTGCTTGACATCAGATTATTTCTTTTCAGCCACAATATGTGTTTTTCATCCACTTTATCCGCAAAGCCGGATAAAAAATCAGGTTTAAGATTCTTCGGGATTAAACAGTAAATCCATTCTTTTCCCGGATTGAATCCTTCCAGAGCAGTATTTATTTCAGGGTGTTTTATTTCAATATATATAATAGTTGTAAGATCATAGCTGGCGACAATTGTCGATTTAACAGCTCCATTGTCAATTATAACATCTGTAATTCTGTTGACATCTTTAAAACTTGATATTTTTAAATCCAGATAGATTAAAAAATCATTTTTGCAATACTTCAGCATTTCTTTAAGAGTAAGAACTTCGCAGCCTGTTTTATTCCCGCCAACAATAGGATGTTTTTTTATCGTGGAAATATCCAGCGAATTGATACCAGCATCTATCCCCAGTAAACGCTTGCAGTTATCATCATGGAAGATGACAAATTCATCATCAAGGGATTTTCTGACATCGACTTCTACAGCTTTAAACCCTCTGATTTTTGCTTCTTGTATTGATTTTAAAGTGTTTTCCGGGTAATATTTTGCTATTCCCCTGTGTGCAAAGAGCAATTGGGTATAATTTGTATCAAAATTATCTATATTAACCGGCTTTTTTCCGAATCCGCCTTCTATAAGAATGAATAATAAATAAATAGTTATAAGTAAACAGAAAAATAAAAAAAGTTTTTTAATAAATCTTTTATAATTCATGTTGTTTTGTGTTTTTATCTCAGGGGAAACAGATATTTTCAAAGGTTTCTATAGGATTTTTTTAAAACACCTTTTTCGTTTGTGTTGTATATGTTCGTAGTTTTTCCAGTGTTGTATCGCCTTTATGTTGGTTTCGAAAATGCCGGTAGTTTCGGCATATTTTATGCCGTGTTCAATTATAACTTTCTGAAGTTCTGTTATAAGTATTGCAGGATATCCCTTAGCCTGTGCTTCGGGAGTGATGCCTGTCAGCATTAAGTCTATCACTTCGGGTTTTTTAAGTGCTTTCAGGATATGATAAAAACCGCATGGGAAAAGCCTGCCGTTGGCTTTCTGAAAAGCTTCTGACAATGAAGGAAGCCCTATGATAAAACCTACAATTTTTTTATCTGCATCAATGATGATTTTAACAAATCTGGGACTCAGGAAACTCAGGTAGCGGTTTACATAGTAGTTTATCATTTTATCGTTTAATGTGATAAAACTGAATAAATCGCTGAAAGCGGAGTTGAGAACTTCAAAAAGCCTGTAGCCATAAGGCTTCAACTCAGACGATTTAGTGAAACTCAAAACAGTTAATTTATTCCTTTCCTTTATGAGCTCATTGAGTTTAAAAGCTTTCTCGGGTATTTCTTTTATTGTAAGCCTGAATTCAACCCAGTCTATTTCTTTTTCATATCCGTGTTTTTCCAGATGTGTTTTATAATAAGGCAGGTGATATTCCGAAGCTATTGACGGCAGATGGTCAAATCCTTCGATCAGCATTCCCTGATGGTCAAGGTTGGTGAAGCCGAGAGGTCCCTGTACAGTGGTCATTCCCTGTTCCTTCAGCCATTGTTCGGCTGTTTGTAAAAGCTTTCCCGATACTTCAAAGTCATCAATAAATTCGAAACGGGTGAAACGCCCGGTTTTTTCTCCTGTTTTTTCAATATATTTTTCGTTTATTATGCCGCCTATTCTTCCTACGCATTTATTATCCTTATATGCCATCCAGAATTTTGCCTTACAGAAATCAAATGCAGGGTTATTTTCAGGCATTAATGCTTTTATTTCATCTTTTATTATCGGTGGAACCCAGTATCTGTTGCCTTTGTATACCTTAAATGGAAATTTAACAAATTTTTTAATATCACACTTATTTCTTACTTCTTTTACTAATACTGCCATAGTCGTATAAATAATTGCTTTTTGCAAAGTTAATAAAAAATATTAGCTGATAAATGTAATATAATATTTATATTTGAGATAAAAATCATCTATGAAAACCTATTTGATTATTATTTTGTTTTTATCTTTTGGACTTTGCAGTTGCCACACAAGAGAAAATAAAAAAGATTTCAAAGTCAATTTTGAAAAGGGTAAAATTATTGAAAAAGTCACATGCGATAATGATACAGCGTGCAGTTACACTTTATACCTGCCTTCATATTATGTATCAGATAAGCTATGGCCTGTAATTTACGCTTTTGACTCACATGCCAAAGGGGAGGAGCCTGTAAAATTGTATAAAGATATGGCAGAGAAGTACGGTTATATCATTGTGGGGTCAAATAATTCAAAAAATGGCTTGTCGTGGGACGAAACCAACAGGATAATTAAAATTTTATTTGAAGATACACAGAATAAATTGTCTGTAAATAAATTACGGATATATACGATGGGCCTTTCAGGCGGAGCAAGGGTTGCTGTGTCAGCAGCCATATTTAACGGAGGTATATCCGGGGTTATCGGTTGTGCGGCAGGATTTCCGCAGTTAACCCAACCTATTACCAATAATTTTGACTATTTTGGCATAGTGGGACTTGAAGATTTTAATTATCTGGAAATGGTGAATCTTGATAAAGCACTGGATAATATAAATATGAATCATTTTATAATTTCTTTTAAAGGAGAGCATGCATGGCCTCCGGATACTGTTATGAATAAAGCTTTTATGTGGCTGCAGATCAATGCAATGAATAAAGGATTATTGACTGCTGACAACAATTTTATAGCAGGATTTAAGGAAAATAATATAAGCAGTGGGTACAACGAAAAGCTTGCAGGTAAGGAAACAGACCTGCGTAGTTATTTTATGAATGCATTTTCTGTCAGAGATTTAAACTGGTGGAAAACCGAAATTAATGGTATTAATTTAAAGATGCGGGGCCTGCCTGAAGATGAAATGTTTATGTTCAAAAGAGTATTGAATTTTTTAAGCATGGTGTCATACATGAATTCCACACAGTCATTTAATTCAGGAAATGACGAACTTACGGCAAAGTGCCTTGAAATATACAAACTTGTTGATACAGATAATACGGAACCGTGGTATTTGTATGCCTGCCTTTATGCCAGGCAGAAGAAATATGACGAAGCTATTAATGCTCTAAGAGATGCTGTGAAATTAGGATTTGATGATTTTGAAAGGCTTAATCAGGAAAGCCTTTTTTATCCTTTAAAAAATGACAACCAAACACACCCAACACA
>CAZSJF010000267.1:0-4399 GCA_964606705.1 uncultured Bacteroidales bacterium | reverse complement strand
TGTGTTGGGTGTGTTTGGGTGGGTTTTTGGAGATTGGTTGCGGGACAGGTTTATATTTAAAAGACTTTCCTGAAAATTACAACCTGACAGGTATAGATATCAGTTATGAAATGATTTCTCAGGCAAAAAAAAATGTTCCAAAAGCCCAATATATAGAGGGGAACTATTTAGCAACAAGCTTTAAAGACAAATTTGACCTGATATTCTCCATAAGTTCACTTGAATATATACCAAGGTCATCACTTGACATGTTTTTAAAAAAAGTATGTAACGACATGTTACCTGATGGAATATTTTTCCTGCATTACCCTCATGCATTATCACTTTATGAAACACTATATCCAAACATAAATTATATAAACTATTCGCCTGAACTTATTGAAAAAAAAGCGAAAAAATACTTCGAAATCTTAGGACATCACCATGCTTTTGACAACAGAATAGTCTGCAAATATGATCGCAACGGGCACGAAAGTATTAATGGTACTTTTAAAAACGGATATCTTCTGATTGCAAAAAAAACCAAATCAGATGAAAATAACTAGGACATTAGAAGACGCTCTGAAAAGTAAAGTCCCTGTCTTTGCCAGGGAAAAATACCTGAAAACGTTTTCTGATGACTATGCATGGGCCGTTTCGGATAAATTTTTAATACCTTTTGTAATAATAAAAAAATATATATTCAGATATTCTTTTTTCACCAATGAAACTATTTACCTGGCCAGCAATTACAACAAAGATGAAGAGAAATTATTTTTAGAAAATACTATTGGGGAATTAAAAAAGCTGAATATTGATTTCATATGCCAGCCCCCTACAAATGTCCTATTCAATGTATACCCGCAAAAATCCGTATATGCAAGATTCAGTACCTACATTATTGACCTGACAAAAGATGAAGATTCCATATTCGGCAACATACAAAGCAGAACAGGAAGATACATCAGGAATGCAATAAAAGAAGGGTTTGAAATAAAAAAAGGCAGGAAATATGCCGATATAGCTTACAATATAATCAAAAAGACGCAACACAATCAGGGTATATCTTTCATGCCTGAAAAAGAATTCAACCTATTAATCCAGAGCCTTGATGATAATGTAGAAATATTTGTTTCTTGCAAAGGGGATAATTTTTATTCCGCATTAATCACCCCTTTTGACAACAATTCTGCATATTGCCTGTATGGCGGAAATACAGAAAATATTCATAACGGCGTCAACGCCCTTTTACACTGGGAAGCTATCAGGCATTTTAAAAATTTATCTGTCAGAAAATTTAATTTTGTCGGGGCAAGAATAAATCCGGAAGAAGGTTCAAAATTATACGGAATAAAAAAGTTTAAAGAAAAATTCGGAGGAGAATTAACAGAAGGGTATCTATGGAAATACAGCATTAATCCATGGAAAAAATATCTGTACAACTTTCTTATTTTTATCAGGACATGCAAGAAACATAAAGACATTATTGATGAAGAAAAATACAAATAGCAAAATCATACTCCTGACTTTTGATTACGAGCTTTTCCTTAAGGAATCAGGCACGCCTGAGAACTGCATATTAAACCCAACAAACCTCCTCATTGAAATATTCAGAAAATACAATATAAAAACCACTTTTTTTGCAGATATCCTGTATTACCACAAATTAATAAATAACAATGCATGTAAAGATATTTCTCTTAAAATAAAAGAACAGTTACAGACACTTGTCAGTGAAGGGCACCGGATAGAACTACACCTCCATCCGCAATGGCTTGACGCAGAATACATAAACAGGCAGTGGATATTTAAAGATATGAGAAATTACAGGCTGGATAACCTCAAAGAAGAAAAAATCCTTGAATTATTTGACACAGGGATAAGTTTACTGCACGAAATATGCAGGGGTGCCGACAGCAGTTACAAAATCATGGCATACAGAGGCGGAGGATTATGCCTCTCCCCTTTTGAAACAATAAAAAAAGCTTTTATCAAACATGATATAAAAATTGACAGCTCTGCCGCACCTGGATTTAAGTCAGACACTCCTTTTCAGAAATACGATTACTCTGCAATGAATCCTGCCGAATATTACTGGTTCAACGACAATCCGTCACAAATGCTGAAACAAGGCGCTTTTCTTGAAATACCTGTAAACAGTTACAACAAAACCGTTACTGACAAAATCTTGCATAAATTTTCAACTTCCCTTCAGGATAAACATTTCGGTGACGGCAAAGGAATTCCCCCAGTCTCTCATAAAAATAATCTTTTCAGTAAATTGAAATCCGATAAATATATGTTTTCCTTTGATAATAATCCAGACCTGATACAAGATAAAATAAAAAAGAGCAATCTGCAAGTAATAAACTTTATTTCCCATACCAAGTTGCTTTCAGCAGCATCCCTGAAAACAATAGAATCAATCTGCCATAATGGATTCAGATTTATGAACTTTAAGGATTTTTACGAATCAGTATCCGGATAATTCATATAACAAGCGTATTGGTAAATAAATATAGATTTATATTTTTGCATAACTATCATTCCTGAAACCTCTGAAATGAAAAAAAGGATATTTTTCTGTTTAATTGTAATTATCAGCCATTACCTGCCTGCACAGAAGATAACGACACAGGAGTATATTGAAAAATACAAGGATATAGCCATAAAGGAGATGATAAAATACAAAATACCTGCCAGTATAACACTTGCACAGGGTCTTCTGGAATCAAACAACGGCAACAGCGAACTGGCTGTCAATGCAAACAATCACTTCGGGATAAAATGCCATCTGGACTGGGAAGGAGCTACATATTATCAGGATGATGACGAAAAAGATGAATGTTTCAGAAAATACAAAGACGCGGAAGAATCATTTAAAGACCATTCAAAGTTTCTATCAACCAAGACAAGATATGACAATCTCTTTGAATTAGAAATAACCGATTATAAAGGCTGGGCAAAAAGATTAAAAGACGACGGCTATGCAACAAACAAGGAATATGATATCAAGCTAATAAATATTATTGAAACAAACAATCTGCAGGCTTATGACCTTGAAAACAACAAATCTCTATCTGTAAAAAAAGGCAAGGATAAATACCAGAATAATACAACAGGAAACCGAAAAATATTAACACGAAATGACGTAAGATACATAATTGCCAGGAATGATGACACTTTTATGAAAATTGCAAAAGAACTTGATATAGGTGTATGGCAGATATATAAATACAATGACCTGAAGAAAACCGACCATATAAATGCGGATGACATAATATACATCCAGCCAAAAAAAAGGAAAGGTACTGAAGAATATCATATTGTAAAACAAGGGGAAACCATGCAATCCATATCGCAGTTGTATTGCATTAAATTAAAACATCTATACAGGAAAAACAACATGACTGTGGGCACCCAAGCCTCTGCAGGACAAAAACTATGGCTGAGAAGCAAAAAAACTAACTAATCCATTTGAGAAGAATTCTTCTTCTCTTTAAATCCGAAAGTAAAGTTCATCCCGAAACGGAAGTTGACATTAATGGTCTTCTCAGGGTAAAAGATACACATGATATTATCACCAATCATATACATCTGGAAAGGGCCTAGGTTAAGAGAATATCCCAGACCTACATTCGTACAATTTCTGTTCAGAAGGGAGTATGTTAATGAAAGACTTAAAATATTTCCGAATCTCCTGCTGATAGAAGCTGTAAATGAAGGGTGAATGCGTTTATTGTATATCTCATTACGGATCAGGAAGCCAACTTTATCTTTAGGAGTAAGGGCATAGACGCCACTTAAATATATCTTAGGATTCAGATAATACATATAGCTGCTTCCCGCAGTATCAGGATTGAAAATATCAGAGATTGAATCTGTCAGTTTTTCCATAGGGTCAGGCTTTGTGGTGTCTTTGGAATTTCTGAAAAAATCATATATATCAATACCTTCAAAAGTATAAGTGGCTTTATCTATATATACATCCAGCAGATTTGATTTCCATTTAATATACCCCAGGTCAACAACACTTGCAGCAAAAGATATTTTATCGCTAAACTTATACGTTGCACCTATGTCCAAACCGAATCCCATATTTTGTGTATTAAAAATATAATCCATCGGACTATCAAATTCCATAGAGTCACACATCAGCAGGCCAAGCACGGAAGATCTCATTAAGACATCAGCATTAAGAGTAATATCATATGTACTATCGTCAGTAGTAAAGGATATATCTGAATTTTTAGTCCACAGGTTAGCTTTACCGAAAAGCAGTTTTCCCCTTGCCCCGAAAGTCCATTTATCATTATAAACATAAGACATCCCAAGTGCATATTCCCTGTAATGAACTGCATTAAGCCCTATTTTAAGGCTGGCTGTTTCTCCCGGAAAACCACCCCCAAACACACCCAAC
>CAZSJF010000266.1:0-4429 GCA_964606705.1 uncultured Bacteroidales bacterium | reverse complement strand
TGCTCACATACCTGCTCTATCACAATATTTAGCTAACGGTTTGCAGCTATGCCCAGTAGCCGTTTTGCGTGCTTTGTCATTGTCAATCGCGATAAAGTTTATGCGGGGCACTATCGTTTCAAGTTGCTCTTTCATAGGCTATTGGGCATAGGTGCTGTTAGCGGTAGTTTTTATTTCTGTCTGTATCTAAAATATAAAAGTGTTGGTTTTTTGTCTTGTCCCTCATTTGTGATTAGCATGTCACCATTTTCATAAAAAGTAATCCCTTCAGCTTTATTGAATATTGTCGGATTGAGTTGTTCCATGTGCTCAATTTCCCCGTTCATATTAAAAACGAAAAGCAAATAGTCCGATGCGGAAAGAAGAAAAAGTTTTTTTGTCACGGGATGAATGCAAATTGCAGAAGTCCTGAATTTGATAAATGGCTCTGTAATTGGTTGTCCTTTCTTTTTGCGTGTCTTTGTCGGGAGGGTAAGATTATTTTTAATAGCGAACTCTTTGATTGCTTGTAGGTCAATATCAAAAACTGGTTCATTTGTTAGCGTTTTTGTCTGCAAGTCAAAACCATAAATTACTCTTTTGTCTTTATATTCGGGTCCCTTCCCGATTTTTCCCTTGCAAGCGATTAATAATCTTTTTCTGTCTGGGTCGTAGCAAAGTCCTTCGTTATTATTGGCTGGAATACCAGTAGCATAAGAAGTCAATTTGAAATTGTCCGATGTGTAATTGTATATTTCAAATAAAGTCCCGTCACTTCTTAAAACATATATTGTCTGGTCAACTCTTGTTATTCCTTCATAATCACCATCAATGTTAAAAGTATATTGCTTTTTAAGTTGATTATTTATTGGGTCGTAAACAAAGAGAATTCCGTTTTCGTCTTGAACACACGCAAAAGTGGTTGAGTTAATATTTGTCAGTCCCGATACTTCACGCAATGTGTCGGGAAGAATGAGAATTTTGTCGGGTGCTGTCAGATTGTAACCAGTTATTTTTTCATTGTTGGTAAATGTCGCACCGCAGCCCAATAGAAATAATGTCAAAATTGTCGGAATACTCGTAATTAAATTTAACATTTTCTCATTTTTTAAATTGTCTGTCCGTTACAAAATTTCAAGTTGCACTGTCGTCATAAAATTACCGCTAACGGTCTGGGTATTTGAGTAGTTATTTTAAACGATTTAAAACATAAAAATAAAGGCATTATTAATTAAAAAAAATTGATTATGAAAAAGTATAATAGTTATTTTATCAGTGCGGTGGCAATGATAATGTTTTGGACAGGGTGTATGTATGAAAGTATTGGAAAAGTTTGTGAACGACATATTTTTAAATGGGACTTACCAATAGCTGGATTTTTGTTATTATCAATTATGTTTTTATGTGGATACCTTGCGGGAAGGGATGATTATAAAAAATAAATTGTGCGGTGGATATGGTTAAAATAGTTTAATAATAACTACGGAAATGAAAAAACATAATGGAGCAAGTTTAAAATCATTACTCAAATACCTTGTTAATAACTGTGCCACAAGGCATACGGCAGATAGTTTTTTCATTAGCGTATGCAATACCCAGACCGTTAATGACAATGGATTTGGTGCAAAAAAGGAATGTTTGCGAAAGCAAATATTCTTTGCAGAGGTGCGGTGGCATTGTCATTAACTAGCGGCTTTGTGCCACTCCATTTGTAAATATTTGTTAAGTGATTAAAAATACTTATAAATATTTACTGCAATTTACAAAAAAATATCAAAAAAGGAAAGAAAATATCCAGATATTTTCAGGATGGTCTCGGATACTTTGGCATTTCGACACTAAAGAAACTTCGCCACTGAGGGACACTTCGGCGCTTTGGCATTTCGGTGCTTCGACTTCGCTAAGCAACCTCAAGCTCAATGACCTCAGCTCAGCGTCCTCAGTTTCAGTGTCCCCGAAAATAAAAAAAACCGCTTTCATTTCTGAAAGCGGTTTTAACATATAGTTAACAGTTATTGTTTACTATTTTAATCCCAGGACAGCTCTATATCCCGGCATATCAAGGAAGCCATGTCCGCTGATGTTAAAGGCAATTGTCTTTTTCTCTCCTGTTTCTCTGCATTTTATTGCTTCATCAATAGCGCAGCAAACAGAGTATGCTGATTCCGGAGCAGCAAGCCATCCTTCACATTCAGTGAAAAGTTTAGCATTTTCGAATACGTGCTTTTCATTTGTCGGATATGCAACAGTATCAATATAACCTTTATGTCTCAGCAAGCTGAGGATAGGTGAACATCCGTGATAACGCAAACCGTCGCCTTTGACAGGTTCCATATCCTTGAGGTGTCCCAGAGTGTACATTTTTAACAATGGGGTCATTTCACCATAGTCAGCATGGTCATATTCATATTTACCCTGCAGGTTTGGAGAAGCTGCTGTCTGAGCGGCAATAAATTTAATTTTTTTACCTTTTTTCAGTACATCACCAAAAAATGGCAAAGTAAACCCGCCGAAATTTGAACCACCGCCAAGGCATGAGATAACCACATCAGGATAATCATCAAAAAGTTCAAATTGTTTTTGTGTTTCTAAGCCGATGATGGTCTGGTGCATAAGAACGTGGTTAAGAACAGAACCCAGCGAATATATTGCTTTAGGGTCTTTTTCTGCATCTTCCAGTCCTTCAGTGATTGCAATACCCAGCGAACCGTTATGGTTAGGATTTTTGTCATAAAGAGATTTGCCGAATTTTGTCTTAGGGCTTGGAGAAGCATAAACTTCAGCACCAAATAATTTCATAAGTGCAAGCCTGTCTTCTTTCCAGTTATACACACTGCGTACCCAGTAAACAGTACATTTAAGTCCTGTAATTGCAGTTGCCAGAGCAAGGGCTGTTCCCCATTGTCCTGCACCTGTTTCAGTGGTAAGCCTTTCATATCCCTCATTTTTTGCATACCAGCACTGTGCAACAGCTGTATTTACCTTATGGCTTCCCGTAGGGCTGAAAAATTCCGATTTGAAATAAAGTTTTGCAGGGGTGTTTAATCTCTTTTCAAGATTTGTTGCCCTGAACAACGGCCTCGGCCTGCCTATTTTTCCGTAAAGATCCATTATACCACCAGGTATATCAATCCATCTTTCCTGTGAGAATTCCTGTTTCAGGCATTCTCCGATCAATAAATTAGGCAGATTATTGATTCTTGACGGCCCTTCTTTAGGGTCCAATGGTGGTGGTAATGGTTCGGGTAAATCCGGTTGTATGTTATACCACTGCGGTGGCAATTCATCATGTCTTAAATTTACCATAGTTCTCATATTAAATCCTCCTTATTTTATTTATTATTCTTAATTTTTATCAAAACTGAAATTAATAATTCAAAGGTAAAAACCTCTGTTAAATTTTTTGAAAATAATTTGATTATAAATCAGTACAAGAAATAGAATTTAAAAAGCATCCCTGTTCTTTATGTTAAGATATAAGACTTTTGCTGTAATAGAAATCATAATGTAATGCTTTAAAAATTTTCAGAACCTGACAAATATATGTAAAAAATAATATAAACAAAATTTTTTGAAATATTTTTTTATATTCCAAAGCATATTCTTTTTTTAATCATATTTTTTTCCTGTTTATTCCGGTAATATTTATACCGGGGCAGCTTTTTTATTTTTATTTTTTTTATTGTTTCTTTTGATAAAATTAAATATGTTTGTAATCAGTAAACATTAAAGCCATTAAGAGTTATGAAATATGCTATCAAATACCTTGCAGGATTATTTATGATAAGTAATGCGGTTTTTTCTTTCGGGCAGGATGAAACATCTCCTCCAAAGATGCCGATTGATGAAACCACAAAACTCATTAACTACACTGAAGTGGTACAGCAGACAGGCACCAGGGATGAACTGTACAACAGGGCGATATCGTGGATAAATTCTTACTTCAAAAACCCGGGGGATGTCACAAGAGTGAGGGATAAGGAAAACGGTAAAATAGAATGTGTCCACAGGATAAAAGTGCAGCATGAGGAAAAAGGAGTTCAGGTTGACGGAGGCCTTGTACAGTACGAGTTATACATTGATTTCAAAGACGGGAAATACAGGTATTCTGTAACAAAATTCAACCTCAAGAATCTTTCATATTTTCCTCTTGAGAGGTGGCTTAACAAAAATGACCCTAGTTATAACAGCTATTGCCCGGCATATCTCCATCAGGTTGACGATGAGATCAAAAACCTGATAAAAAGCCTTAAAAAAGGCATGGAACCTCCTGTAGTAAAGAATGACAACTGGTAAGATATAATATCTTTAACTTCCTTAAATCATACTCTGAATATTCGATAGAACTAAAAAACTATTTCTTTAATATTTATTATTAAAAGTCATTTATTCCTCTTCTTCCTGTTTTCAGCATTGCAACACCCTAAAAATTTTTATTGATGATTTGGTA
>CAZSJF010000265.1:0-4445 GCA_964606705.1 uncultured Bacteroidales bacterium | reverse complement strand
ACATTTTTTGTCCTTAATATTAATAATATTCTGTCTATCATTTTTACTTTATTTGTTTTTACAAATGTAAAATATTTTATTTACATATTGATTTTTATAAATTTTAATTTTGTAAATATTAAAACTATTTCCAAACATATATATTATTGGTTTAAACAATTATTACAAATAGTTGATTTTTAACTCTTTAAATATTTATTCTAACATTTATACATTACTAGGTATAAAAACACATATTTATTCAAGTATTTATTTAAGTAACAAATATTAAATATTGATTTACAGGACTTTATAATATATATTTATATTATTTATTAAATTTCACAAAAGTAATTGCATTTTTCGCAAAAACATTACATTTGTAATACAAATAACTTGTCTATATTTTCAACAAAAATTCATTAAAATTTTACATCCTTCTACCCCACCCTCTTTCTTTTAAATTCAAGGCGAAAATTTTTTATTAAAATAAATAGGAATAAGAAGCCGATATCTTAATTTTGCAAAAACAATAAGCAATTATAATCAATGCGGTCAAAATTAAACGATATAAAAAGTGCTATAAAAGTCTTTAAAAAAGGCGGTGTAATCATTGTAATAGATGACGAGAACAGGGAAAATGAAGGCGATTTTATAACTGCTGCAGAAACTATTACTCCCGAGATAGTGAACTTTATGGCCACCCACGGCAGAGGATTAATATGTGTGCCTATCACAGAAGAAAGGTGCGAAGAATTGGGACTGGACCTGATGGTTACAAAAAACACATCCTCACATGAAACTCCTTTTACTGTATCTGTTGATTTGCTTGGGCATGGATGTACCACAGGTATATCGGCAATGGACCGTGCAAAAACAATAAAGGCATTGGCTGCCCCCAATACAAAACCAAGTGAATTAGGCCGGCCCGGCCACATATTCCCGTTAAAAGCGAAACAATCAGGGGTATTAAGAAGAGCAGGACATACAGAAGCTGCAATAGATATGGCCAGGCTTGCTGGACTGACACCTGCCGGAGTTCTGGTGGAAATATTAAATGAAGACGGTTCAATGGCCCGTTTGCCTGAACTTTTAAAAATAGCAAAGAGGTTCAACCTTAAAATAATTACAATACGCGACCTTATTGCATACAGAATAGCAAATGAAAGTTTAATAGAAAAGGAAGTTGAAGTAAAACTGCCGACCGAATGGGGTAATTTTAACCTGATATCGTACAGGCAAACGACCAACAATAAAACCCACCTTGCTTTGGTTAAAGGCAGTTGGAAAAATAACGAGCCAATCCTGGTAAGAGTTCATTCTTCGTGTGTAACCGGGGATACTTTCGGTTCATGCAAGTGCGATTGCGGCAAGCAACTGCAGACAGCAATGAAAATGGTTGAAAAAGCCGGCAAAGGCATAGTTTTATATATGAACCAGGAAGGAAGGGGCATTGGGTTAACAAATAAGCTTAAAGCTTACCATCTGCAGGAAAACGGCAGGGATACTGTTGAAGCAAATATTGAATTAGGATTTAAGTCTGACGAACGTGATTATGGTATAGGTGCCCAGATATTAAGGGAACTTGGTGTGACTAAAATAAAACTTATAAGCAATAATCCCACTAAAAAAGCAGGTTTATCAGGTTACGGTCTGGAAATAGTAGAAAACATCCCTATTGTTATAAAACCTAACAAATACAACAGATTTTACCTGCAAACAAAGCAAAATAAAATGGGACACAAACTAAATTTGAAATGAAAGCTATATAGTCCCGTTTTCAATCATAATAACTATCTCCTCAATAGTTTTATCATCGCCATTTTTGTCGTATTTTGACTTCAGGTTAGCCCCGAATATCCTTGCTATTGACTGCCAGAAAACGGCCCTTACCGCCCCCCTGTAATCTTTTAACAGATCATATGAAGAATTGCCTGTCTGCCTGTCTATAAGTTTCAACAATATTTTACCCTGTGTGAAAGTAAGCTGTTTTATTTCATCACTGTATTGCTTTTTAACTTCTTCCTCCAACTGTTTCATCAGCTTTCTTTTCTGGCTTTCATTAGTGAGTTTTGACAGCAATGAATCATATTCCATCACTTTCTGCTCACATAATTTGGCATACGGATAAGCCTTTTTAACATTTCTTACAAGCTTATCAAACCTCTTTTTATCATCATTGCTTTTAAAGATACGGGGCGTAATTATCTTAACTTCAGTTAAATACAAATAAGGAATAGTATCCCCATCCTCAACCTTAGCATAAACACTATACCCTTCCGAATTCTGTGAAAAATCTTTATATGAAAAAAGGATTATACTTATCAGTATGAAAAGTATTTTTTTCATATTACATCTCTGTTGGTACAATAAATATAAATCAACAACCGTGCCAGATACTATGCTACTTTGAGCCTGGAAATATTTGCTTTTTTAAGTTTTTCTTCTGCATAGGATGCTGTAATATTCAATTCTCTGACATCTTTCTCCGACGGAAGCTCAAACATAGCATCATTCATTATAGCTTCGCATATAGAACGCAATCCCCTTGCCCCTAATTTGTATTCTATTGATTTGTCAACTATAATTTCAAATACATTTTCATCAAAACTTAATTTAACATCATCAAATTCAAATAACCTGACATATTGCTTGATTATAGAATTTTTTGGCTCAGTAAGGATTCTTTTTAATGAAGATTTATCAAGATGTCCCAGATATGTCACAACCGGCAGGCGGCCTACAATTTCCGGTATCAGCCCGAAACTCTTCAGGTCCTGCGGTGCAATATACTTCAGCATATCGCTCTTATCAATAGTTTCCCTATCTTTCAGAGAGGTATACCCTATAACATTGGTTTGCATGCGTGAAGCTATGATTTTTTCTATGCCGTCAAAAGCACCACCACAGATGAACAATATATTCTGAGTGTTAACCTGAATCATTCTCTGTTCAGGGTGTTTTCTTCCTCCCTGGGGAGGAACATTAATAACAGCGCCTTCCAGAAGTTTTAACAGGGCCTGCTGGACGCCTTCGCCGGAAACATCCCTGGTTATCGAAGGATTATCCCCTTTTCTGGATATTTTATCTATCTCATCTATGAATACTATGCCTCTTTCAACTGCTTTTACATCATAATCTGCAACCTGAAGCAAACGCACCAGAACATTTTCGACATCCTCGCCTACATAACCTGCCTCTGTAAGTACAGTGGCATCAGCTATACAAAACGGCACATCAAGCAGCCGTGCAATTGTCTTTGCCAGAAGGGTCTTTCCTGTTCCTGTTTCCCCTACAAGTATTATATTGGATTTTTCAATTTCAATATCATCTTTATCCTGTTTATTATCCAATTTATTTCCGACATTCTGAATTCTCTTATAATGATTATATACTGCAACTGATAATACCTTTTTAGCTTCCTCCTGCCCTATAACGTAATTATCCAGATGCTCCTTTATCTCTTTTGGTTTATATACTTTTAATTTTGAAAAATTTTTACTCTCCCGCATCTGCAATTCTTCATTCAAAATAGAATTGGCCTGCAGTACACATTTATCACATATATAACCACTTAAACCGGCAATAAAAAAGCTGGAATCATTTTTACTATTGCCACAGAATGAACATATTTCAATATTTTTTTTCATATAAGTTTATTATTGAATTATGCCTTTTCTTTGCCTTTCAGCAATACTTCATCAATCATACCATATTCTTTGGCTTCTTTGGCTGTCATCCAGAAATCCCTGTCAGCATCACCCCATATTTTCTCATATGACTGTCCTGAATGGTGGGCAATTATTTCATACAATTCTTTCTTTAATTTCTGGATTTCTTTTGCAGTGATTTCAATATCTGAAGCCTGTGATGATTCCCCAATACTTCCCATTGGCTGATGAATCAATATGCGGGAATGAGTCAATGCTGTGCGCCTTCCCTTCTTCCCTGCACACAAGAGAACTGCACCCATTGATGCTGCTATGCCTGTACAGATAGTGGAAATAGTCGGTGTAACATACTGCATGGTGTCATATATTCCAAGCCCGGCATAAACAGAGCCACCGGGAGTATTAATATAAATCTGAATATCCTTTTTAGAATCAACGGATTCCAGAAACAGCAGTTGGGCCTGAATAATATTAGCAACATAATCATCAATAGGCACGCCAAGGAATATTATCCTGTCCATCATCAACCTGGAAAATACATCCATTGCTGCAACATTCAGTTTTCTTTCTTCTATGATCGTAGGAGAAATAAAATTGTCATTATACACAGAAGCATATTTTTCCAGAACCAAAGGATTTATTCTTCTATGCTTTATAGCATACTTTTTAAAATCATCTATATAATTCATCGTTTTTAATAATTTTAGTTAGTATTTTAATTATTTAACTTCCTTTTTTTCATTCTTTTTCAACCTTTTCCCTGGTAATATTTTTATTATCAGCCTCAACAAGCCA
>CAZSJF010000264.1:0-4452 GCA_964606705.1 uncultured Bacteroidales bacterium | reverse complement strand
ATGCGAGGAATATGATGTAACGATAAGCCTTGGTGACGGGCTGCGCCCGGGCGCAGGAGCAGATGCAAGCGACAGAGGCCAGGTGGCGGAACTGCTTGTCCTTGGCGAACTGGTTGAAAAGGCATGGAAACGCGGTATCCAGGTTATTGTTGAAGGGCCGGGACATGTGCCTCTTGACCAGATCGAGATGAACGTTAAGCTGATGAAAAAGATATGCAAGAATGCTCCTTTTTACGTGCTTGGCCCGCTTGTAACAGACATCGCACCCGGATATGACCATATAGTAGGGGCCATAGGCGGGGCAATAGCTGCAGCACATGGCGTGGATTTTCTTTGCTATGTTACCCCTTCCGAACACCTCTGCCTGCCCGATATTGAAGATGTAAAACAGGGAGTTATCGCCAGCAAGATAGCTGCACACAGCGGTGATGTCGTGAAAAATATAAAAGGCGCGAGAGAACGCGATTATGCAATATCAAAAGCAAGAAGAGAACTTGACTGGAACACCATGTACGCCAATGCCCTTGACCCTGAACTTGCAAAAAAGAGGAAGAACAGTTCGGAAAGCGCCGGCGAAGAGCATTGCACCATGTGCGGAAGCCTTTGTGCTGTAAAAACCGACAGAGGGGAATAGTTTATTCTTTAACCTTATTATAAATTACGATTAAAAATCCACTAAAAACCATAATAGACTTATCATTATGAAAAAGTTTTTATTGCTCACAATGTTTTTTATAATAATGTTCAGCATTAATAAGCTGAAAAGCCAGACCGTGGATTCAATCGTGCTTGTCAGGGACAGCGCAGGAAGGCCTGAGTGGTCGCCAAACGGCAATCAACTTATTGCATATCACAAAAAAGAGGCGGATGATTTTTACGACATTCATATAATGGACAACAACGGTTTGAATGACACATGCATCACATGCAATCATCCGTCATTGCCCGGCAGGCATGCCGGCGGGCCTATATGGCACCCATCAGGACAGTGGATAATTTTCAGGGCGGAAAAAGCCAGTTATTACTCTGACAGCACCATGCACGGCTATGCAACTCCAGGTATCGGATGGAACAACGATATATATATAATTTCAATGGTTACAGGAGCAGTTTTTCAACTTACTAACCTTGATACAAAGATGAGCATGCTAGATCCCACGCCTTATTCAGGTGTTCTAACCCTGCGTTTTACTCCTGACGGCAACCATCTTTCATGGTCGGAGAGAATCAATTCGGGTGGACATTACAACTGGGGTGAATACGTTATCCGCTATGCAGACTTTGCCATTGTAAACGATACACCGCATATTTCCAATATTCAGACCATACAGCCTGCTGCAGGGCGCTATATGGAATCAAACAGTTTTTCCGCAGACGGACAGACAATGTATATATGCGGGAACCTCGATTCAAACCAGACAGAACTCGGAATAGACTTATATTCATATAATTTCAACTCACAGCAGACTTTCAGGATTACAGAAAGCCTTGATGCTTTTGACGAATCTGCTCATATTTCGCCGCAGGACAACAGGATAGCTTACCTCTCATCAGAAGGCTTTCCTCAGGATACTTCCAATATCAGTTGGTGGGAATGGATGAAAGGTGAATTCTGGTTTATAGACCCTGACGGTACAAACAAGCAGCAAATCACACATTTCAACACATCAGGGTATCCAGAATATACCGGAAAGAGGACTATCCCTGCATGGATTACATGGGATGAAGCCGGCAATACACTGCTTGCAGGTGTTTCAGTCCAGATACTTCCGGCCTACCCTTCAATCCTCATAGACAGAATATACAAGATATATCTTAGCGGAACTTCTGTAACTGATAATTTTACAACTATACACCCTGTTTCAGTATTTCCTAATCCTGCAACACAATCTGCAACTATAATATTCTGCCTTCCCACACGGGAATATGTTGTTTTAAAATTATACGACGTCACAGGAAAAGAAATCAAAACCATTGCTGATTCATACTTTGATGAGGGGGAACATAAAATTTTGTTTAAGTCAGACAATTTACCGGATGGAATTTATCATCTGAAACTGCAAACAAATTCTTCTATTCAAACTAAAATATTGGAGGTAATAAAATGAAAAAACTTTTTTTTGGAATCATTTTTCTTTCCACAGTTTATTTCTTTTCTTTTTCCCAGAATCCTGGAGATGCTACTTTTTTCTCACCCGATATTCACACAATAAAATTTTATTTTTCCCAGGTCGGATGGTGGGATTCGCTGGTGGCATATAAGCCTTTGGATAAAAAGCTTATAGGTGATATAGAAATTAACGGCGACTATGTGGATTCTGTTGGTATTCAGTTCAAAGGAAATTCCTCTTATAGTAAGGACAGTTTAAAAAATTCATTTAAAATTGACTTTAACGAGTTTGTGGACGGACAGCAATATGACGGACTTAAAGTTTTCAATCTTAACAACAGTTTTAAAGACCCCACAATGATGCGTGAAAAAATATTTAATGATTTCTGCCAGACAGTTGATATAGAAGCACCACGCGCAACATACGCAAACCTTTATATTAATGACACGCTGTGGGGATTTTATACACTTGTAGAACAGGTGAATAAAACATTTTTGCAGAGCAATTACGGAAATGACGGAGGCAATCTTTTCAAAGGGGATCCGGGAGGAACACTTCAATGGCTTGGCAGTTCACCTTCTTCGTATTATTCCTCATACGTACTTAAAACTAATGAAACTGAAAATAACTGGTCAGATCTGATTAATCTTATAGAAATAATAAACAAGACATCTTCTGAAAATTTTTACGACTCTCTGGAAATAGTTTTGAATACAACCTCGTGGATTGAAGCATGGGCTGCCAATAATATCTTTGTAAGCCTTGATTCTTACATAGGTTCAGGACACAATTATTACATTTACCATAATACAGCAACAGACAAGTTTGACTTCATTATATGGGATACTAACGAATCATTTGGAAATAAAAGTTCGGGAATATTACAAATTGAAGGCCTGAGCATATTTTTCATTCCGAGTCCGGCCACTATGCGCCCTCTGAATAATAATATGCTTCAAAACACTACCTATAAAAATATTTATGTGAATACTGTTTGTAATTATGCAAACAATTATTTCAACCACGAATATCTTGACCCGATAATTGACAGTTTAGCCGACCTCATACGCCCTCATGTATATGCCGATACAAACAAGCTTTATACAAACCAGCAGTTTGAGGATAACATCAATATAGATGTCACATTAGGAGCTTTTGTGTCTCAGGGATTAAAATCGTTTATAACAGAACGCAGAGACAGCTTAAGTTCCCAACTGGCAGAATTCGGATGTTTCCTGGGAGTAAATGATATCAGCAAAAATCCTGCTTTGAAAATTTATCCCAATCCCTGCAGAGATATTTTATGTTTACAATCTGATGTTTGTGGTATAGAACTAATGATTTTTGATGTATTTGGAAAAATTGTTTTTCAAAAAGCTATAGACTCAAAACACGAATCTTTAAACTTAAATTTACATGGCGGATTTATTTTCTACAAGTGAAAGGTGAAAATTTCATTCAAACTGAAAAACTGGAGGTAATAAAATGAAAACTTATTGTTTTTTTTGGTTCTAATGAACAAAAAATAAATTTTATTGAAACTGTTTACAACAGCAAAAAAGTTGGAATATGCTATGATTAAAACTATACCATATAACGTAGGGTTATTGCAATTGTAATAAAAGTGCAAAATGAAACGAGAGTTAAAATTAAAAACTTCATTTAAGCGGATTCGTATATGCAATAACATCCTTTTCTGTAATGGTCTTATCGCACAGAATAGTTAACCTTTCAACCACATTCCTCAATTCCCTTACATTGCCCCTCCAGTTAATTTTCATCAGTTCATTGATAGCTTTATCATTAAAAGTTAAAACAGGCTTTCCCAACTGCTGGCATGATTCTTTAATAAAAAAGTCGGCCAATAACGGGATATCTTCCACCCTCTCATTAAGTGACGGCACATGGATATGTATCACATTCAAACGGTGAAACAGGTCTTCCCTGAACCTGCTGTTTTTAATTTCTTCTTCAAGGTTTTTATTTGTAGCTGCGACCACCCTTACATTCACATATATCTCTTTTTCACCGCCGACACGCATGATCTTGTTCTCCTGCAGAGCTCTCAGCACTTTAGCCTGAGCTGACAAACTCATATCCCCTATTTCATCCATGAACAACGTTCCTTCATGAGCCTGTTCAAAATTTCCTTTCTTCTGTTTTATTGCTGAAGTAAAAGAGCCTTTTTCATGCCCGAACAGTTCACTTTCTATCAATTCTGAAGGTATTGCCGCACAATTAACTTCTACAAAAGGTTTGTTTGCCCTTTTGCTTTTTTCGTGCAGCCAGCGTGCAACAAGTTCCTTGCCTGTGCCAAACCCAACCAAACACACCCAACACA
>CAZSJF010000263.1:3623-4456 GCA_964606705.1 uncultured Bacteroidales bacterium | reverse complement strand
TTCTCATTTGCTTTTATATCCGTCAGAATTATCTCAAGGTTGTTCTGCAGCCTGCTAAGTTTCAATACAGCCAGTATATCCGGATTCTTTGTCCATTTGATCCTTGGAATATAATAATCCGTTTCATGAGTGATATCAAGTTTTTTCAATTTCTGTGATAACAGGTTATATATGTATATATCAACAACAGAATTATCCTCGCCTGCCTTTGGGTATTTATATTTATATTCCGAAGGATAAATGCCATCCCACATCATTATTGAATATTCTTTCTCTTTGCTCTCATCGAATCTGTAAAAAGCTATAGAAGTACCGTCAGGCGACCAGAAAAATGCTTTTGTAAAGCCGAATTCCTCTTCATACACCCAGTCTGTCGTTCCATATATAATACTATTGTGTAGCCCATCCTGAGTAATCTGAATCTCTTTACCACCGGCAATATCTTTTACAAACAGGTTATTATCGCGTACAAAAGCGATTTTGGAACCATCGGGAGAAAAGGTTGCCAGGCGCTGCTTTCCTGAATCTGACAATGAAACCAGTTTTTTGCTTTCTATATTCCATATATAAAATTCAGATATAGAAGAATGTCGGTATATCTGTTCCGTATTGGTTGCAATAAGAATCTTATCCTGAGCATGACTGATACTGTACTCGTCAATATATTTTATCCTGTCTTTATCATTCCCCTTCAAATCATCAAGGCTAAAGATCACCTGTTCATCATCATTTTCATAGTAATGCATGATGATTTTATCTTCATTAAGGGTACAGTAATGTCATGCTCAGGATAAGATTCTTATTGCAAACCAAAACCCAAACACACCCAACAC
>CAZSJF010000263.1:0-3613 GCA_964606705.1 uncultured Bacteroidales bacterium | reverse complement strand
TCATCCAAAGCATAAATATCATCTATTGTCTGGGGAACAAAAACACGTTTTACCCAGATATCTTCAAGGGTTATTTTTTTATAATCTTTCTGCTGGGGAAATATATTGTCTGACAGGACTGTCAACAAAAACACAACAACAAAACTTTTTACCAGATTCATATTCATAACCGGAAATTCTTTTTCAGCAAATTTAAATAAAATAAATCGAACAAATTAATCCCTAACACAGCATTTCTGTATTTTAAAATCCTGGATTCCGCATCTCCCGAAAGCTTTCGGGGTGCGGAATACCAAAGCACACAAGCCATCCCTGTATAAAGCACAAACTATTTCCTTTTTCCTCTTTCCATTCCTGCGAAAGCAGGAATCCAGAGAGTAAACTCTACTGGAACATAGTTCTGAATTTACGCTAATGGAACAAGCTCAGGGTAAAAATAGCCAACTAGTCCTTCAAACATCGCACCGAAAAGCCGAGCGGCTTATAGTAGCCGTACCTGGCCACATCGGCATTACTGTAGTCCAGCCCTCGGCTCCAAGCGGTGCCTGTGGTGCGCTCCGTAGCACTCCAGAAGCCGGCGTCGCTACCCATGTAGCTGAACGAGCCATCGTTACTGAACCGCTTGCCACCAGGCAAAGCCTGAAATCCGCTTTCATTGGTAGCGCCTGTGTTAGGCGAATTCCAATGAGTTGAACAGTTTTCTTTCAGCTTTCCACCTTCGTCTGTACCCCTATATCCATAAGTCGTAAAATCATACGGAAAATCAGTAGAGCAGGTGCCGCTGGTGCATACAGCTCTTTCAAGGGTTGTCCATTCATGGTGCGTGGGTATGTGCCAGCCTGCAGGGCAAATACCTTGTGTTGTACCTGTCATTGCATCATCGGAAGGATTGTATTGCATCATTTCGTCCCATTCGTATAAACCGCCGTAAACATTACAGTTGGCAGTGTCATTGTTATAACAATACTTTTCAATTATTCCGTTATTTGTCTGCAATTGCCCGCCTGTGGTGGAATTTATTTTAGTACCAACATTCAGATTTTCTGCCATCCAAATCTGTGTGCCGATTTGAACTACAGCATAGTGTTTGCCATCGGCATCTGTACATTCTACAAAATTAAACGTGTCGGTTTGGCTTATGGTTGGCACTTGCATAAATACTGTTTTATATATTCCGCCTGAAAACCCTATTAATTTCAATCTGTCGCCTGTGGTATATTGCATCTCTATTAATGATTTCTCATCTTTAAAACTTTTCAAAGTTCCTGTTTTTGATATTGTGACTTGTTTATCTATATCGGTATTAGCTTCAATTTGTTTTATTTCAGCTATGCCGGATGTTAAATTACTGCTCACTATTTTTGCCATGTACGAATATTTGTCAGATTCAACTTTCAGCATATATATTCCGCCGGCTATTCCACTCAGGCTGTATGTATGATGCCCTTTTGTAAATAATTCCTCTGTTTGTGAAATTCTTTTTCCGCTTATGTCATATAGTGCAATAGTTGTGCTTCCGCTTGCAGTTGCCTCAAAATCTATTGTACAATTACCTGCCGTCGGGTTCGGATATATATGCAAGGTATTATCTACAACGGCGTTATATTCGTTTACTCCTACCGTTCCTGTCAAATGCAGAATATCACTTCCGCTAAGGGTTGTCTCTTTACATTGTGTCAGGTTTTCTACTTTTACCGAATCAACAGTAGTGCTTGCTCCTGTTCCTGCAAAAGTGATTTGGTAATCCTGTGCATGAGTTTTTGCTATTGCAAAAATCAGCAAAAATAAAATCGTAATTTTTTTCATTGTTTTAAATTTTAAATGTTAATAAATATAAAACATCAAAAAGCTTTCAGGCTCATATCAATGCTTTTTATATGATGGGTCAGCGAGCCTACTGAGATATAATCAACCCCACATTTAGCATAATCCGTAACGTTATCTATAGTTATGTTGCCCGAAACCTCTGTTTCATATTTTTTATTGATCAGCTTCACAGCTTTTTTTGTATCCGAAACGGAGAAATTGTCAAGCATTATCCTGTGAACTCCTCCTGCAGCAATGATTTCCCTGACCTCATCAAGGTTTCTTGCCTCAATTTCCACTTTCAGGTTTTTTTTATGTTTTCTTAGATAACCATGAACTGATTCTATCGCCTGCCTTATCCCGCCGGCAAAGTCAACATGATTATCTTTTATCATTATCATGTCATACAAGCCAAACCTGTGGTTCTGCCCTCCTCCTATCCTTACCGCTTCTTTTTCAACAACTCTGAAATTCGGAGTAGTCTTACGCGTATCAAGGATTTTGGCATCATATACTTTTATAAGTGATGTAATTCTCCGTGTAGCAGTGGCTATGCCGCTCATCCTTTGCATAAAATTAAGCACAAGCCTTTCTGCCGACAAAAGAGATCTTATCTTTCCTTCAGCAATAAATGCCACATCGCCTTTTTTGACAAGGTCTCCGTCATTAAAGAAAACTTTAATCTTAATATTTTTATCTATTTCACGGAATACTTTCTTTGCAATTTCAACTCCTGCAAGCACGGCATCCTCTTTAACGATAAGCTTTACCCTGCCTGTTTTATTTTCCGGAATACACGCCAGAGATGTATGATCTCCGCTACCGATATCTTCTTTTATTGCATTCCTGATTATTTCACTTAAGGACATATCTGAATATATTTAACCCCTGCTTGCCAGCAGGCAAGCTTTCAGGGTTATTTTTTACAGTTTTTTATTTCAGGTGGCTTTGCCACCTGTTATTTATATTTAAGTCCTTCGGACTTGTA
The DNA here is from genome assembly GCA_964606705.1 of uncultured Bacteroidales bacterium. Taxonomy (GTDB): domain Bacteria; phylum Bacteroidota; class Bacteroidia; order Bacteroidales; family CAZSJF01; genus CAZSJF01. The sequence goes on along the minus strand of CAZSJF010000263.1, from coordinate 819 downwards.
TTAAGTTATTTTGTTGCAATACCTTAGTTAAACGGATAATCTCATATCACTCTGCATCAATCTGCAGTTGCTGGATACAGTCTTTCCCTGACACCGGTTTTACAATAAAGTATATCCTGTATGAGGCTTTAGCTGTAGTCATAGTTCCGATATAAAACTCCGCTCCTCCTTTTGAAGCCCCTTGATTACTAATGCTGAATGATTTGGGCGGATTTTTCGAGAAAAAATCTTTCATAATTATCTCAGCCTGTGCCTTGCTGAAATTGCCTTCTTTATCAGGTATGGATAAGTCAATAAGTTCGGAAAAATATTTTGCAAGTTCCTTGGAATTCCCGCTGCTTATTGCTGCTGTAATAGCATCAATGTTTACGGCCCGTATATCAGAGTCAGAAGATGCAGGATTACCTGCATAAGATAATATCAAAAAAAATGTTAATATTGAAAAAGTTTTCATGTTATAAGTCTTTTATTTTGTAATACAAAAATCAAACCATTTATCATAAAATCACTGCTAATATACAATTAAGTTTATACCGAATTAAAAATTATAACGTTAATTTTGAAAAAATATAAGTATTTGTATATAAATGATTTCTTTGTGATCCTTTATGAAACCTCTGTGAATCTTTGTGTAATAGCTATTCCACAAAGTTACTCAAAGAAGACACAGAGTTACACAAAGCAAATTAAAATATGTAAGTTTAACAAAAAACATTATTCGGCATAAACTCTAAAATTCAAATTATGAAAGTTTATTTATTAAGGACCGGAAGGACAGAAGATGAATATGTAAAAACCACCCCAACCACACCCAACACA
>CAZSJF010000262.1:0-4477 GCA_964606705.1 uncultured Bacteroidales bacterium | reverse complement strand
TAGCAATAATAGCGCCTATTTCAAACATTTTGGATGTATATATTTTTTTTGCAAGTCCTGTCCAGTCGTAAACTGATGTTAAATATCTTCTGAGAATCATCATTGTTTCTCCCGGATTGGCGTTACGCGGACATTGTTTGGAACAATCGCCGCAATAATAGCAAAGCCACGGCTCCACACTTGATGAAAGCGTTTCTCTCAGCCCCATCTGCATTTCATTATATCCTTTTCTCGGAAAAAGAAAACCCTGTTCAGTAAGCGGACAAACAGCAGTACAATTACCACAACTGAAACAATCATTCCAACCGCCTTTCCCAAATTTTTCAATTTCATCGACAAGGACTGTATTTACACGTTCAATCATCAAAAAAATATTTTATTTATCTTAATATAATTAAGATTCGTTAATAATATCTGAAAGTTTTGATTCTACTTCAGAAAGAGATATATTTTTAATGTTATTTTTTATTTTCCCATACATAATACTTTGCAACACTCTTGAAGCTGCAGCAGAAGCCTGTGCAACAGTATCAGGAATGTCTTTTGGTCCCTGACATACGCCTGCTATATGTATTCCACCTGCAGCAGTACCGGTTGGATTAGTTAAATAATTTTCTTCCATGAACCATCCATCGTCAGCTTGCTTAATATTAAGCATCTTTGCAAGTTCCATAGTTTCTTCCCTGGGCTCAAGTCCTATAGCCAGGACTACCATATCAACAGATTGTTCAATAAGTTTTTTTCCTTCTATATCTTCGCTACGAAGTAATAATTTACCATTTTTTTCTTCAATTTTTGCAGTACGACCACGTATGATGTTTACACCTTCATGCTTAATACGCTTATAAAATTCCTCATAACCTTTGCCAAAAGCTCTTATATCAATAAAATACTCATACACATCAGCTTTGGGAAGTTTCTCAACAATAAGGTGCGCCAGTTTGAGAGAATACATGCAACAAACTTTGGAACAATATTTATTATAATTTTCATCACGACTGCCGACACAATGTATTATTGCAATACTCTGAGGCACTTCACCATCTGCCTGAAAAATCATATTGCCTTTTTTATCTTTTGTTTTAAGAACTATATTCCCTCCGGTGGGACCTGAAGCATTAACAAGGCGCTCTAATTCAAGAGATGTAATTACATTATTAAATTTTCCATAACCAAATCTTATATCACGCTTTGCATCAAAAGGCTTGTATCCGGTTGCAACAATAATATTGCCAACAGTGATTTCTATTTCTTCATCTTTCTCTTCATAATTGATACAATCCGGCACAGGGCATACTTTTGCACATACTCCGCATTTCTTCGCTTTCATGTAAGTACAGTTTTCCGCATCAATCATATATTTATTCGGAACTGCCTGTGGAAAAGGAATATAAATGGCTTTTCTTGTAGTAGTCATTGCATCAAATTCACTTGGTACTTTAACAGGGCATTTTTCCGCACATGTACCACAACCGATACAGGTTGAAAGATTAACATGACGGGCTTTTTTATGAATTTTTACAATATAGTTTCCAGGAACACCCGTTATACTTTTAACCTCACTGTATGTCATTAAATCAATATTCTGATGCTGTCCTACATCAACCATTTTAGGTGTTAAGATACAGGCAGCACAATCAAGGGTGGGAAAAGTTTTGTCAAATGTTGCCATATAACCACCGATAGTTCCTGTTTTTTCAACAAGATATACTTTTTCTCCGGCATCAGCTATTTCGAGCGAAGCCTGTATTCCTGCGATACCACCACCAATAACAAGTGTTCCGTGATTTACAGGCAAATCTTGTCCTGTAATAACATTTTCAAAAGGAATATTATTAACAGCGCATAAAAGAACAACTTTGATATTAATAACATCTTCTTTTGTAACAATACTGTATCCGTTTAAATTTACAAGTATTACTTCTTCCGGGTCATTGCCTGCAATGTGCATAGCTCTGGCAAAGCAACTTTTAACAACACCCGGCTGATTTCCAACAATAATAATTCTTTGAATATCAAACTCTTTAATTACAGAACCTATTTTTTCAGGATATGATAAATCAAAAACATCTGAGTACCAGATAATTGATACTGCTGGATTTTTTTTAACATAAAAAATAATATCGAGAAATTCTGATGTACAGGAAATATGATTTTCTAAAATATCAGTAAAATAAATGCCAACTTTTTTTTTTTTAACATAAAATATATAATTTAATGTCCGTATCCCCTGCCTGTAATATAATTCTCAAGATCCTTAATCATTAATTTCTGGGAATGGATTACTTCATTTACAATATCCCCTATAGTAATAATTCCCATCAAATTTTCATTATCCATTACAGGCAAATGACGGATATGATTCTCTGTCATTAAAGACATACAATCAATAATACTTGTCTGAGGTGTAACGGTAATTAACTCTTTAGTCATATAATCCTTCACTTTTGAATCTTTTGAAAAATGACCTTTTAATATCAGTTTTCTCGCATAGTCTCTTTCTGAAAAAATTCCGGATAATTTACCATTATCTATAACAAGTACCGCACCTATGTCTTTTTCCGACATTATTAATAAAGCCTCGTAAACAGTGGATTCAGAATTTACAAACCAAAAATCATATCCTTTTTCATGAAGAATATTTTTAACCATAATATTATTATATTTTATAATATTAACATACAAAAAAAAGTCATATTTATAAACAAAAATATGATTTTTGTCATTTTTTTACACCTAATGTGTTTTTTCAGGCAAATATAATTACAAAAAACAAAAGTTTTATTATTTTTGACACCGATATGTACATTCAAACATAATAAAAACTTGTTATGGAAAATAAAATGATAGAAACCATATTACAGGCAGAATCTTTAAAAAAAGAAAGAAGGCTTTATATTTCCTGTGCAAAAGCATTTGAAATTGCAAAGAAATACAATATTTCACTTCAGGAAACGGGTAAAAAATGCAATGAGTTAAAAATTAAAATCACAAATTGCCAATTAGGCTGTTTTGGTAATAAATAAAATGAAAAAAACAGGTAAGGCGAAAATCAGCATTCATTATAAAATATGGCTTGAATCGGCTCATGGTGAAGGAATTATGGGTGACGGCAAGTGGCGTTTACTTGAAATGATTCATGCAAAAGGTTCACTCAGTGCTGCAACTAAGACACTTGGCATCAGTTATCGTAAAGCGTGGGGCGACCTGAAAAAAGCTGAAACTTTTCTCGGTTTTGAATTAATAGAAAGACAGAGAGGTGGTGCTGCCGGCGGAGCGTCAACTCTGACAGAATACGGGAAAAAGTGGCTTGCACATTATATCTCTTTTCATCAGAGGTTGGACAAAGTGTTTGAAAAGGAAATGAAGACCTATCTGAATAAATTAAAAAGCTGACCAATAAATATTATTTATTATGAATAGGTATGTTTTTTTAATTGTTGTGACAACATCTTTTCTGCTTGCCTGTAACAATATTGAAAAAAAAGATGATGATAATTTAAATGGCAAAATTTCACTTAAAGGCAATTTAATTATTTTTCATGCTGGCAGTTTATCCGTTCCTATGAAAGAAATTACTGATGCTTTCAAAAAAGAAAATCCGGATGTAAGCATACAGCTTGAAGCAGCAGGCAGTGTTGAATGTGCCCGTAAGATTACCGAATTGAATAAACCATGTGATGTGATAGCATCTGCAGATTATGCCGTTATTGATAAATTGTTGATCCCAAATCATGCAGAATGGAACATTAAATTTGCTTCCAATGAAATGGCAATTGTTTATACCGGAAAATCAAAAAGAAATAATGAAATCAATGCAGATAACTGGTATAAAATCATGCTGGATAAAAATGTTCAGATTGGCCGTGCTGATCCGAATGCTGATCCGTGCGGATACAGGGCTGTCCTGGTTGCGATGCTGGCAGAAAAATATTATAAGCAACATGATTTGGCAAATGGGCTGATAAAAAAAGATGAAAATAATATTCGTCCTAAAGAAACGGATTTACTTGCTTTATTGGAAACAGGAAATGTTGATTATATTTTTCTTTACCGCTCGGTTGCCGTGCAGCATAAGCTAAAGTATATTGTTCTTCCGGATGAGGTAAATTTGAAAAACCCCGAGTTTTCTGAAATATACAATACTGTTTCTGTTGAAATAAACGGGAAAAAACCAGGTGAAAAAATCATCCAGAAAGGCGAGCCTATGATTTATGGAATTACCATACCAAGAAATGCCCCTGATAAAACTGTCGCGATTGCTTTTGTGAAGTTTCTTCTTTCAAAAGATAGAGGGATTGCTATTCTGGAAAAGCTGGGTCAGCCATCTGTGATTCCTTCAACATCAACAACTTTAGGGAAAATACCTGATGAGCTAAAAATGTTTGCAAAAAAGACGAACGAATAAATTTTCTTTTACATCTTTTTTAATGATTAAAAAAACCGATACTTTACATTTGATTTTTGTCTTTCTGGC
>CAZSJF010000261.1:0-4478 GCA_964606705.1 uncultured Bacteroidales bacterium | reverse complement strand
AAATAAAATAAAGTATTCTAATATTGAATAATGAATATAGAATTTACAATGTCCATGTTTTACTTCATAATTCGATATCAGGTGTTGGATATTCAATATTAAATTGCGATTGATTTATATTTAATAAAACACTAGTGTCATGTCAATTGTCAGATGTCAAATGTCAGCATATATATTTTTTACAAATAGTATTAAATTCTTGTTCACAAATAAAAACCAACATTTTATACACAATCTTTAATTATTTAACTCATTACATTTGACATACGCCATTTTATATCTTACATAACACTAAAAAGCAATATATTCCTCCGGATTCACAGGGTTGCTGTTAAACCATATCTCAAAGTGCAGATGGGGCCCTGTTGACAGTTCTCCCGAACTGCCTACAATGGCAATAACCTCTCCTGCTTCAACATAATCGCCTTCTTTCTTCAGCAAGGTGGAGTTATGCTTATAAACCGACACTATGTTTCCGCTATGCTGGATAGCAATACTGTAGCCTGTTTCAATAGTCCACGATGAAAAAATAACAGTACCGTCAAGGGTTGACTTGACAGCTTCATTTTTTGCAGCAACAATGTCAACACCGTAGTGTTTGGTCTTTGAGTTGAATTTTGAAATAACGATTCCTTTCAAAGGGGTAAAAAACAGGAAACTGCTTATCGAAGTTGCACTGGGTGCAGTTCCTGCATTACTGCCAAAAGCCAGACTGTACTGGTCGGCATTTTCCATTTCCAGCCTCAGCAAAGAATCTTCCTTTGACTTCACTATCTCTATGGTATCATAATTTATCCCTGTTTTTTCCTCTTTGACAACATTACTTTTGCCATCTTTTCCCTCAATAATATTTTTGATATTTTTTATATATAGATCTTTCTGCATTACGTCCATCTGCAGGGAATCCACTTTTAAAGAAAGTTCCCTTAAGTTCCTGTCTATATTCACATCAGCATAACCGGGAATGTATTCCCTCAAAGGTGTAAAAGCTATGATAAAAGTTGTTGCTATAATCAGTATGATCACAATGGTCCCTGTGGCTACAAATACATTAAGCCGTGAAAGCCTGAAAGACAGTTTTTCCTCAAAAGTATCATCACGCATTATAACCAGACGGAACTTGCTCTTCAGCTTATGATATAACTTTTTTTCTTTTACTTTAGCCATTTGCAAACCTGTTCAGTCGAAGTATGCTTTAAAATATTGGCAAATATCGTAAATATATGATAAAGCCAAGCAAAAAAAAGAAATAATCTGCTCTAAAGGAAAACAAGAAAAAGTTGAGTTACTCTGTAGTTTTATTTACTGAACAATTATTTTATCAGTAAAATATTGAGCTTCGTTTTGTATAGTAACAAAATAAATTCCTGAAGAGAAATCTTTTACATCAACAGGTATAACATGGTTTCCGTCAGGAAGAGTTCCTTTGTTCTTTTCATAAATAGTCTGCCCCATCAAATCACTGACTTTTATACCAACAACAGAAGTTTCACTTAAATTAAATGAAATATACACCGTATTTGATGATGGATTAGGAAAAATTTTACATTCATTTATTGCAGATAATTTTTTAGTATTAACAGGGATATTTTCAAAATCTGTTTTAGTAACTTTTAAATACATTATTGAATTATCTATATATGGATGTATATCACCATAATCTTTATAGACAGCTGCTCCCGGTATCATGTCTGCTTGAAATAATAAATGTAAGTAAGAATCACTATTAGCTGCAACAGACGGGAAAACATTTTCAGAATAATAATAATCTGGTGAGTTTGTTAAATGAATAAAATTACCCCACTTTGCGCTGTCAGCATTATATGCCCTTGCAAACAAGTGTCGGTATTGCCTGAAGTCCTCATAATAGTATTCTTCCTGGGAGGCTTCAATTACTCCTGAATAAACAACAAATATATTGTTATTATCGTTAATGACTATATTAGCCATAGAAGTTGTTGACAGCGAGTATTTGCCAAAAGATAATGCGCTGTTCGGAAGTTCATTCCACTCGATAGTGTCATTTCCGTTCATGTCTAAATTCCATGCTATCAGTTTTCCTTCTGCTGCTAATACGCTGTCAGTTATCGGGTCTGTATTATTGAGGTCATCTGTTGTATATGCAGGCATTGTATCATTCCAATATATAATTCCGTCAGTATAAGGGAAATATGAAGTAATATCATCACCAACAGAATCATTTAATACTTTCATTCTTCCGAAAACTACATGTGCATGATGTTCAGGGCTGTTATCAAGAGCTATTGACACTGAACCGTCGCAGGCGTATACGTTGGATGTTAATACACTTTCTGTCCACATAGGATACGGATGCTGGTAAACCAGCTGTTTAGTCCATGTGTCACCACCATCTGTTGATTTCATCACAAAAACATCTATCCATTCGTCGCCGACTACAAAAGCAATTGTATCACCTTTGGACTCTGCCCAGGAATATATATCACCATTAAAGCCGATATAATCAGTGCTTTCCATGCCAGGTAAAATGATGTTATTTATACCCCACGTCTGTCCGCCGTCTGTTGAACGTGAATAAACTATTGCACCGTCTAATCCCTGATATAAGGCACCTCCACCCCCTACAGAATTTGTTATTGCTATTATATGCACAGTATTACGGTCAGCACCGGAAGTAATCATTCTTGACCACATAATATCTTCAGAGCCAACAGGACCAGGAAAAAATGTTTGTGTCCATACACCTGTACCTTTCTGTGTACGTTTAGAAACATATAAACCTGTCGAACTGTTATGGCATACAATAATTTCTCCGTTATTCCCAAGCGGTGAATAAGAAGGCCATCCGCATCTGGCACTTTCAACTCTTGAAGATGGAATAGTACCCCAGTTTGTACCATTAAAATAATTATATCCTGTCCCTCTTTCAGGAAAGCCAGTAGCATAGGCTGTTCCATATGTCCATACAGTACCTATGGTTCCGTCATCATACAAATAAATCCTGTTTGGCACTGAGGCGTTAGTCTGCCAATCATATATAGTGTTACCTATCTGAGCATCACTTATATCTTTATTCTCTTTCGTACTGGTATAGGAGTTTGGCTCTCCCTGCAAATTCATAGGGTTATCAATAATGTTATAAACAGATTGGTTTAAAGAAAAATTCTTTAGATATTCAGGAGTGTTATACTTTTTATATTCAGAAGTATAATATTTTTTACCTGATGAAATATTCTGTGAAAAAGTAAAAAGACAAAAGTTTAACACCAAAATTAAAAATAATGATTTTTTCATAATTTTATAATTTAAAAGATTGTTGATAAATGACTTATGAACACAAATATAATGTTTTTTCATAAAAATAAAATAATTTTGCAGTTTTTGAGTTATATATTATAGTTTAGACAAAGTTTAAGCATTTAAAAATCCATTGAGACCACACAATAAAAAATATTATTATTTTCCAGTATTTGTTGTACCACTGGTTATAACAATAATAGCTGTATCCTGTTCTACAAAGAAACATACTTTCACCCACAGGCTTTACCACAACACCACTTCAAGATTTAACGGATATTTTAACGGCAAGGAAAGTGTCAAGGAAGGTGTTATGCAGCTTAAAAGTCTCCAGGTGGATGATTATACCAAGATACTTCCTGTTTATCAGTATGGCACCGAGCAGGACGCACAGTCTGTTGCTGCCAATATGGACAAAGCTGTTAAAAAAGCATCGGTGGTGATACAGCGGCATTCTATGAATATAAAAAATGTTGAATACTGCAATTGGATTGATGACAGCTATCTGCTTATCGGTACAGCATATTTTTACAAGCACGATTACAACACTGCAAAAGATATGTTTGACTTTGTGATGGGCAGATACAGCCAGAATCCTATTAAATACGACGCCATGCTCTGGATGGTTAAAACAGACAATCAGCTGAAGAAATTCAAAGATTCCCAGCTTTTTTTAAATTCCATCGGCAGTGCTGTGGATAAGAAAGAAACAGAAAAACATATAGACAAAGAATTTCCCATTGCTTATGCCGATTATTTCATACAGCAGAAAGATTACACACCTGCGATAGAACATCTGCTCAAAGCCATTAAGATCAATAAAAATAAAAAAGTAAAAACAAGGCTGACTTTCATTTTAGCCCAGATATACCAGAATAATGCTGAATTGCAGAAAGCTTCGGAACTTTATGCAAAAGTCATAAAGCTGAATCCCCCTTATGTTATGGCTTTCACAGCCAGGATAAATATGGCAAAATGCTTTGATGCTGCTACAAGTGACAGCAAGGGCATCAAAAAAGAGCTTAATAAAATGCTGAAAGATGAAAAAAACAAGGAATATCTCGACCAGGTTTATTATGCACTGGCAGAAGTATCTCTCAAGGAAAAAGACACAACTGCAGCAATAGATTACCTTAAGAAATCTGCAGGTTCAAGTATCAGTAATCCCAAACAAAAAACCCCACCCAAACACACCCAACACA
>CAZSJF010000260.1:0-4496 GCA_964606705.1 uncultured Bacteroidales bacterium | reverse complement strand
GTGTTGGGTGTGTTTGGTTTGTGTTTTTAGAAAATCCTGTAAACCGCTCAAACCGTAATGGTTGGATAGAAGTAATCTGTGGTTCCATGTTTTCAGGGAAAACAGAGGAACTGATACGCAGATTGAAAAGAGCCAAAATGTCAAGGCAGAAAGTTGAGATATATAAGCCTAAGATTGATGTAAGATATGATGAGGAAAAAATTGTTTCTCATGATAAAAATTACATTATGTCAACATCTGTGCCGGCTTCTTCTAATATACTGCTTTTAGCCAATGATATTGATGTTGTTGGAATTGATGAAGCCCAGTTTTTTGATGACGGGCTGGTGGCAGTATGTAATCAGCTTGCAGACAAAGGTATCCGTGTTATTGTTGCCGGACTTGATATGGATTTTAACGGTAACCCTTTCGGCCCCATGCCTGCTTTGATAGCTACGGCAGAATATGTTACAAAAGTTCATGCAATATGTATTGAATGCGGCAACCTGGCACATTACTCCCACCGTACTGTTAAAGATGAAAAACTTATTGTCCTTGGCGAACAGGAAAGCTATGAGCCTCTTTGCAGGGTTTGTTATCTGAAAAAGCACAGCAGTAAAAAGAAAACGGAACAGAAATAAACGTAATTTCTAAGTGTATTTGTAATGGTAAAGTTATAAATCAACCAGAACGGTTTCCTCAACTGTTTTGCCTGCTTTAACAAATATTTCGCCTTCTCCATTAATACTGTCTCTGTACTTAACTGTAACTTGCAGTATTGCAGGAAATTTAAAAGTGTGCCTGAACTGTCCTGAGTTATCTGTGGTGCCTATGACCTCTACATCTCCTTGTTCGAGAGTAACTTCTGCTCCTGCTATTACACGGGTAGTGTCATCTTTTTCCTTTACATTAATAACAGCGTAACAGTCCTTATCTTTTACACAGTATGAGAATGTTATTAAAATACAAATAAAAATGAAAGACATAATTATACTATTATTGTATTTCATTTTCATAGTAATAAGTTGTAATGACCTATGTATATATAGTATTGAGAACTAATTGACCAAAACAGATTCTTCAACAGTTTCTCCCGGCTTTAATTTGATTGTTCCTGTCCCGTATAACAATGTATCAACCCCATCAATTAAATATGCTTCAATATTAAGAATAGCCTCATTCTTAAAAGAAGTTTTGAATTGTCCTGCACCATCGGTAGTCCCTGTTTGTTCAACATAATAATTTTTGCCGATTATAACTGTGGCTCCTGCAACAACTTGTGATGTGTCTGCCTGTTTTTTCACATTAATAGTAGCATAACAGGTTCTGTCTTTCTTACATGTAATCAGGAGAAAAAACATTGGTAATAAAAACAGCAGTAAAAAGAAATATTTATTTAATATATTTTTCATAGTTGAAATATTTTTAATAAATTTGCTATTGTGTGTGTTTTAAAAAAGCGGCAATAAAATTAATTAATATTTGACAAATATAAAAATAAAATTATGAAAAAAATATTTATTTCATTTTTAATGGTTTTTGTTTGTTTTTCTTCTTACAAAATTTTTTCTCAGGTACAGAAGGAAAAAATGGTATTAATAAGCACAAATTACGGTGATATAAAGATAAAATTATACAATGAAACACCCAAACACAGGGATAATTTTATAAAACTTGTTAAAGATGGTTATTATAATGACCTGCTTTTTCACAGGGTCATAAATAATTTTATGATACAGGGAGGGGATCCTGATTCCAGAAATGCAAAACCGAGTGTACTATTAGGTAATGGCGGACCGGATTATACCATTCCTGCGGAGTTTGTTGCAAAATGTTTCCATAAAAAGGGGGCTTTGGCTGCAGCAAGGACTGAAGACAGGGTAAATCCAAAAAAAGAATCTTCAGGCTCGCAATTTTATATTGTCCAGGGGAAAAAGTATGGAGATAATGAACTGGATGCCATCTCTTCCAGAAATGGTATAGCTTACACTGAGGAACAGAGAAATATTTATAAAAAAATGGGAGGAACACCTTTTCTTGACGGAAGTTATACCGTTTTCGGTGAAGTTATTGAAGGACTGGATGTTATTGATAAAATTGCTGCCGTTGCTGTTGACAAGCAGACAAACAGGCCTCTGGAAGATGTTAAAATGAAAATAAAGATTATTGAATAAGAGAAGATATAACAGTTTTGATACTTTATAATGCAGGATAGAATAAATTCATTTCTTGGTGATGTTGAAAAGTTCACTACAAGAAATCCAGAAGAACTAGAGCAGTTTCGTATTCGTTTTTTCGGAAAAAAAGGGGTTGTTACAGACCTGTTTTCTGAATTTAAGAATGTTCCTGCTGACAAAAAGAAGGAAGTCGGGCAGCTTTTAAATAAGCTTAAAGAGCAGGCTCAAGATAAAATAAATGAATTAAAAAAAATTATTGAAGAGTCTGTTGAAGGAAGTGGCGAAAATATAGACTTCACCCTCCCTGTTGATTACAGTCGTTTAGGTTCAAGGCACCCCATTTCAGTTGTAAGAAATGAAATAGTGCAGATTTTTTCAAGGTTAGGGTATAATATAATGGAAGGTCCCGAAATTGAGGATGACTGGCATAATTTTACGGCGCTTAACTTTCCGCAGGAGCATCCTGCGAGGGATATGCAGGATACTTTTTTTATTGAGAAAAATCCCGACATAGCTTTGCGCACCCATACTTCATCAGTACAGATACGTGTGATGGAGACAACCAAGCCGCCTATAAGAATCATCATGCCGGGCAGGGTTTTTAGAAATGAAGCTATTTCGGCAAGGGCACATTGCATCTTTCATCAGATTGAAGGGTTGTATATTGACAAAGGAGTTTCATTTGCCGACCTGAAACAGGTGCTTATATTTTTTGCTAAAGAGATGTTCGGAAAAGAAACAAAAGTACGCCTTCGCCCTTCATTTTTTCCTTTTACCGAGCCTTCCGGAGAAATGGATGTTTCCTGTAATATCTGCAAAGGTAAAGGATGCAATGTGTGTAAATACACAGGATGGCTTGAAATACTCGGCTGCGGCCTGGTTGACCCTAACGTCCTTGAGAATTGCGGGATAGACAGCAAAGTATACAGCGGTTTTGCTTTTGGCATGGGAATAGAGAGAATAGCGATGCTTAAATATCAGATAAACGATCTGCGGCTTTTCTTTGAAAATGATATCAGGTTCTTAAATCAGTTTGAGTCTATTTTATAGTAATAATTAATAATTATAATTTATATGAGTGTAAATAATAGAGTATTGGCTATTAATCCTGGTTCTACGTCAACCAAGATAGCCGTGTTTGACGGGGATAAGGTGGCTTTTTTAAAAAATATAAAACATTCCGTTGAGGATCTGGCACCGTTTGAAAACATAACTGCACAATATGAATTCAGAAAAAATATCATACTTCAGGAGCTTAAAGATGCTGATATAGATATTAATTCAATAGCTGCAGTTGTTGGCAGAGGCGGACTTATAAAACCGGTGCCTTCAGGAGTTTTTGAGGTTAACGAAAGCCTCAAACGAGACCTTATTAATAGTCCCATGGGAGAACATGCCAGCAACCTTGGGGGACTTATTGCTGATGATCTGGCAAAGGAAATAAAAGGGGCACGTGCTTTTATTGCCGACCCTGTTGTTGTTGATGAATTGGAAGAACTTGCAAGAATTTCGGGGCATCCTTTATTTAAAAGAATATCTATTTTCCACGCACTTAACCATAAAGCTATAGCAAGAAAACATGCAAAAATAGTTTCCGGCAAGTATGAGGATATGAATCTTATTATTGTCCATCTTGGCGGAGGTATCAGCATAGGGGCGCATAGGAAAGGCAGGGTTATAGATGTCAATCAGGCTCTTGACGGAGAGGGCCCTTTTTCTCCGGAAAGAAGCGGTACACTGCCTACAGGAGACCTTGTAAATATGTGTTTTAGCGGGAAACATACCAAGGACCAAGTGAAAAAAATGATTAAAGGTGCAGGAGGGCTGGTCGCACACCTGGGAACTAATGATGCTTATAAGGTGGAATTGAAAGTGCTGGATGGTGACAAAAAGAATACTTTGGTATATGAAGCAATGGGCTATCAGATTTCAAAATACATCGGCAGCATGGCGGTTGTACTTAAAGGCGAAGTTGATGCAATTCTTATTACAGGAGGAATGGGAAGAAGTGAATGGCTTGTTGAAAAAATAAAGGAAAGAGTAGAATTTATTGCTCCTGTTCATGTATATCCAGGAGAAGATGAAATGGAAGCCCTTGCATTAAACGGCAACATGGTACTTAACGGGGAAATAAATATTTCCGAATATAAATAGATTCACAGGCAGGGGATATATAAATCATCCCTTGGATTTATACACATTACCGGTATCATCTCTTTGTTGGTAATTATTTTCTGCTCAGGCGGGCCGAAGATGTGGTCTATAATGTTGTATTTTTTGGAAGCCATGATAATTATCATGCCGGCTTTTATTTTTTCCGCATATTTTACTGAATAACCA
>CAZSJF010000259.1:2009-4499 GCA_964606705.1 uncultured Bacteroidales bacterium | reverse complement strand
AATACAGGGATGTTGCCAATTGTATTACAGCAGATAATTCAGGTAATATTTTCATAACAGGGGAAACAGTATCAACAAATTTTCCATGTTTTGAAAATATTACCTGAATTATCTGCTGTAATACAATTGGCAACATCCCTGTATTTCCCGCCATAATAGGTTGACCATTCTAATGTTCCGTTGTTATCAAATCCCGATATAAACATATCACCTATTTTAAACGTTTCCATAATTGTGATTATGCTGTTATATGTATTATCATAATAAGCGCTGCCTCCTGGATTCAAAGTAGGAATGTCAATTGAGCTTGTCTGGCCTGTAACAAAAACATTTCCTGAATTATCTGCCGCAATACTTTGTGCTATGTCAAAATCTGTACCTCCAAAATAAGTTCCCCATATCAATTCACCTGTATTATCAAACTTCAATATAAACGCATCACGCCAGCCACCGACAGAGGTTCCCTGATAATAAGTTCCGTTATTCAGAGTCGGAAAATCCGCTGAATTTGTCCATCCGGTTATAAATATATTGCCAGCTTCATCTATAGCCATACCTGTACCATTGTCTTCACTACTGCCGCTGTAGTATGTAGCCCAGACCAGTTCCATCGGAGGATCAATAATAAGGGTACTGCCTTTATTGTACCTGTGCAGCTTAAATTGTATCTCATCATTACTTACTTCATATTCTGAAGTTATTTGTTTCCCTGTTTCTTTCTCATAACAGACAAGATTGCCCTCTATTACTTCACCGAAAGGAGTCTTTATATGAAGTTTGGAGTTCCGAGTTTGGAGTTCGGAGTTTAGGGATTCTATTTTTTCTGCACCTTTGTATGATATTCTTATATTATCAGGATTTGCTCCCGGGTGTAATACAAAATCATATTTCAACAGATGCTCTTCGTTTGTATATATAACCCAGTCTATACCAGGATAAATATTTTTTACTGTTATTTTTTTATATTTAAATACATTTCTTATCCCCTGCGGGCAATGGGCAAAATAATAATTATAACATCCCTGCCCTGCCCTGTCTTCTGCTATCACATTTTCTCTTCTGATATCTGCTCCTGCAATTTCCATATCAAGCCTGCACCACTCCACCTTCTGAGGATATGGCAACTGTTCATCCGTATTTCCTGAACGCGGCAATCTGTTTTGTAAAGTCTTATGGATGCTGTCCTGTTTTTCATATTTCAGAAAGACATAAGTTATACCTTTTGTTGTAACATAAACGTCAGTGTTTCTGAGTGAAGCTTTAAACAAAATAAAGTCTGCAGGATTACCTTTATCGTCAACATACTGCCCTTTGTTTTCAATGAAGCCGAAAGCATTTGACGACATATAACGATTGAGATTTTCCTGTGGGATATTGCTACCTGAAAATGTGTAAGCACTGCATAGTAACAAAACAATAATACAATAAAGTGTTATATAATGTTTTGCTTTCATTTATATTATTTTAATAAAGTAACAGTTCCATGTATTGTTTTTCTTTCCCCATCGAAGCCTTTATAATTAATTACCCAATAATACACTCCCTGCGGGCATTCTTTTCCATTATTAAGCCCATTCCATTTTTCATTTACATTATTTGTTCTGAACACCTGTTTTCCCCATCTGTTACAAATAACAAATTCAAATAATTCAATATTTTCTCCTTCAGCATAGAAATAATCATTAAAATTATCAGCATTGGGAGTAAACACATTGGAAATACTCAATGATGACGAACAAAAATCTATGTTTATAGTGTCTTTGTTTTTACATCCGCTATTATCAGCTACCTGCACATAGCATTCGCATGAAGTATTTACAATATATGTTTGACCTGTACTTCCATCATACCACAAATAAGTATATCCTGTTCCTGCATCTAATATTTTCTGTTCTCCTCCGTTTATACAGGTGTCCGGGCCAAGATCAATAACAGGTACAGACCCAATCGTTAAAACAGCAACATCACTTGTAAAAGATTTACATAAATTACTGATTTCACATGAATAATTCCCTGCATCAGCAAGTGATATGGGGTTAATTGTATAAAAGCTGTCTGTTGCACCGGCGATAACAGCCCCATTAAACAACCACTGATAATTAACATCTCCGCTGTCAGATATTGCATAAATATTAAAAGTAACTCCATCTCCTGCACATACAGTTTGGGATTGGGGTTGTTGAATAACCTGCAGAGTACACAGAGGACATAATTTCATAATATATCCATCCAGATTTCCGGCGAACACAGAATTATAATATGCACCGCCGCCGGGATTCAGCAACCCGTTGCTACCAGCGCCACCCCACATTCCTATTGCATACAGGCATCCGTTATTATCCATCGTTAATGCACAAGCCCAATCATACTGGTTGGTTCCGCTATAAGTGCTCCATAATAATTTATTATCGTCACTGAATTCAGAAATAAAAACATCGCCCGATCCCTTTTTCGTTCCTTTAAAAACAACCCCCAAACACACCCAACACA
>CAZSJF010000259.1:0-1999 GCA_964606705.1 uncultured Bacteroidales bacterium | reverse complement strand
AAATATGCCCCTCCGCCCGGATCCAGAACAGGAAAATTATTTGAATTTGTAGTGCCGGTTATATACAGATTACCGCTATTATCAGTTACAATTTCATGATCAGTAATAATATCACCGCCATTAGTATACATAAAATCATCATCAGTGCCTCCGTAATAGGTAGCCCACTGCAACACTGAGCTGCTAGTGAATTTAGCAATAAAAACATCGCCAAAAAATCCACCTCCTGCATTTGCTGCCTGATAATATGCCCCTCCGCCAGGATTTAACAACTGTAAATCTGTTGACTCTGAATAACCAGCTAAAAACACATTACCCTGTGCATCTGTTGTTATAGAGCATCCATCATCAGTACCACTGCCTCCATAATAAGTAGCCCACAGCCTTACTCCATTGTTATTGAATTTAAGAATAACTGCATCGGCATCCCCTGCATTTGCTGCCTGAAAATATGCTCCTCCGCCAGGATCGAATACAGGCAGACTCGGTGATGATGTTCTACCTGTTATAAAAACATTACCCTGCGGGTCTACAGCAACAGATTGTGCTTTTTCTTCAGAACCACCGGGGCCGCCATAATAAGTAGACCAAACTAATGCCCCGTTATTATTGAACTTAACTATCATAAAATCCATGCTTGCATTTATATCCTGATAATATACTCCCCCGCCCGGATCCATTATCGGCATATCCAGTGAAAACGTCCAGCCCGTCATAAATATATTCCCCTGTGTATCTATTGTCATGGAATTAGCCCATTCAGTTGTGGTACCGCCAAAACAGGTAGACCACAGCAATACCCCACTGTTACTGAATTTAGTAATGAAAGCATCATCCCCTCCTGCATATGCCTGATAATAAGTACTTCCGCCTGGATTCAATAATGGCAAATCCGATGAACCAGTAGTACCTGTTATATATATATTGGCTTGTGAATCTGTTGATATGCAAGAACAATATTCAGTGCCACTACCGCCAAAATAAGTAGCCCACAACCTTACTCCGCTATTATTAAATTTAAGGACAACATCATCATTACTCCCTGCACCTGTTGCCTGATAATATGCACCTCCACCCGCATCCAGCACAGGAAAACCCGTTGGGCCTACCATACCGGTAATAAACAAATTACCATTTATATCTGTAACAGCCGAAGAAAATTTTTCATAGCCACTGCCGCCATAATAAGTACCCCACGTCAACGGCGGGTCAATGATAAATGATTCTCTATTGTTATAATTCTCTGTCTGTATCCCTATTTCATAAGAAAAACCTTCCTGTATTTTTTTTCCTGTTTCCTTTATAGTATACTGTGAAGATATTTTGTTTTCTTTATCTCCCTGATAACAGATCAACTCTCCTTCTGTTATTTCTCCGAGTTCCGTTTTTATTAATATGCTACTGCCGTCTACTGTTAAATTACCACTGCCTTCATAGATAAGTTTTATATCACCAGGGTCAGCTCCCGGATGTATTATAAATTCATGTTTAAAACTGCTTCCTTTTTTTTCTGTTATAGTATATAATATCCAGTCTATATGGGGGTATACCTCATTAATTATTATTTTCCCATAACTCCTTACATTAAATATTCCGCCAGAACAATGCCCTAAATAATAATTTACTTCTCCCTGTGTTATATCATTCTCTGTGATTATATTTTCTTTCTTAATATCTGCATCTTTTAAAATCATATCAACTCTATGCCATTCATATTTTATAATTTCTTTTCCTTTTTCAGATGATAACTTTTCATTTTCATTTTCTTCAAATTTCAAGAACTGATAAGTTATACCGCTTGTAGTTACCCATATATTCAGGTCAGGGGCTTCTGCTTTATATAACACATACGGCACAAGTTCTCCTTTTGTATCACACATCTGCCCTTTGTTTTCCTGAAAACTCAACGGTCTATTTTGCAGATATTGATTAAACTTCTCCTGTGAAATTTTATTACTATTATCAGAGAATGAATACAAAAAAAATATCTGTAATAAAA
>CAZSJF010000258.1:0-4500 GCA_964606705.1 uncultured Bacteroidales bacterium | reverse complement strand
TGTGTTGGGTGTGTTTGGTTTGGTGGTTTTATGCAGAACTTTTAATTCTTCATTTGAAGGTTTTTCGCTGGAAACAATAGAGTTTTCCCTGTCAAAAAACAAGCGCCACAGTTTTTTCAGAAACCTGTGAACGCCGTCAATGCCGCTGGTATCCCATGGTTTTGAAAACTCAACAGGGCCGAGGAACATTTCGTAAAGCCGCAAAGTATCGGCTCCGTATCTGTCAATAATGTCATCAGGGTTTACCACATTATGCATTGATTTTGACATTTTTTCCACTGCATAGCCACAGTGATATTTGCCGTCCTCCTCTAAAATGAATTCTGCATCTTTATATTCCGGGTTCCATTTTTTAAAAGCATCTGAATCGAGAATGTCATTTTCGACAATATTAACATCTACATGTATCGGTGTTGTTTCATATTTTTCTTTTAGATTAAATGAAACAAAAGTGTTGGAATTTTTTATGCGGTATACAAAATTCGACCGCCCCTGTATCATTCCCTGATTTATCAGTTTTCTGAAAGGCTCATCTTTACAGACATATCCTAAGTCATACAAAAACTTATTCCAGAAGCGTGCATAGATAAGATGTCCTGTGGCATGTTCCGTGCCGCCTATATACAGGTCAACATCCTGCCAGTATTCGTTTGTTTCTTTTGAGACAAGGGCTTTGTCATTATGAGTATCCATGTATCTCAGGTAGTAAGCCGAAGAGCCTGCAAATCCAGGCATGGTGCTTAATTCTATATGACAACCTTCTTTTGTTTTCCATTCTTTTGCTCTTCCCAGTGGCGGCTCCCCTTTTTCCGTAGGGAGGTAAGCATCTATTTCGGGAAGTTCCAGAGGCAAGTCTTTTTCATCAAACACATAAGGCATTTCGTCTTTGAAATAAACAGGAAATGGCTCTCCCCAGTATCGTTGCCTGCTGAAAATAGCATCACGGAGGCGGTAATTCACTTTTCTTTTTCCCAGTCCGCGTTTTTCTATCTCATCATTCATTTTTTTAATAGCATCCTTTACAGGCAGTCCGTTGAGGAAATCAGAGTTTACCATAATGCCTTCTTTTGCATCATAAGATTCAACGGAAATATCACCGCCCGAGACCACTTCGGTGATGTCAAGCCCGAAATGTTTTGCAAAGGCATAATCCCTGCTGTCGTGGGCAGGGACACACATAATGGCGCCTGTGCCATAGCCTGCCAGCACGTAGTCGCTGACCCATATAGGCAAAGGTTTTCTGGTAAAAGGGTTGATGGCATATCCGCCTGTAAATTGCCCTGTTACCTTTTTCACTTCGGCTATGCGTTCTCTTTCGTTTTTTTTCTTTGCTTCCTGAATATATTTTTCCACATCCTGCTTATGTTCCTCTGTGGTAACTTTCCACACAAGTTCGCTTTCAGGGGCAAGTACCATGAAAGTTGCACCAAACAATGTATCAGGGCGGGTGGTGAAAATCTCTATTTTTATATCCGAATCTTTAACATCAAAGAGAACATCAGCACCTTCAGAGCGGCCTATCCAGTTGCGCTGCATTTCTCTGAGAGATTCTGTCCAGTCTATTTTATCAAGCCCGTCAAGCAATCTTTGTGCATAGGCTGTAATACGCAGGCACCACTGCTTCATCAGTTTTTGTTCAACAGGACAGCCTCCTCTTACAGAAAAACCTTCTTTTACCTCGTCATTGGCAAGTACAGTTCCGAGTTTTGGGCACCAGTTTACCATAGTGTCAGCAAGATATGCAAGGCGGTAATTTAAAAGTGTTTCCTGCTGCTGCTTTTCTGTTAAACTTTTCCATTCTTTTCCTGTAAAGTTGGTGATATCGTTACATGCAGCATCAATATTTTTATTTCCGTGTTTTTCAAATTCCTTTATAAGTGCTTCTATTGGCTCTGCTTTCTGTGTTTTGTTATTGTACCAGTGATTAAACATTTTGATAAATGCCCACTGTGTCCACTTGTAATACTTAGGGTCACAGGTTCTGACTTCACGGCTCCAGTCGAAAGACAAACCTATTTTTTCAAGCTGTTCTTTGTAACGTTTTATGTTTTTTTCTGTTGTAATTGCAGGGTGCTGGCCTGTTTGTATGGCATACTGCTCGGCAGGCAGGCCGAAGGCATCGAAGCCCATGGGGTGCAGAACATTAAACCCATTCAGTCTTTTATAGCGGGAATAAATGTCGGATGCAATATATCCCAGCGGATGCCCTACGTGCAAGCCCGCACCTGAAGGGTAGGGGAACATGTCAAGGACATAATATTTGGGTTTGCTTTTATCAACTTTAACGTTAAAAGTTTTATTGTCAGCCCAATATTTCTGCCATTTTTTTTCTATATCGTTGAAGTTGTAGTCCATCTGTTATTTTTTTAATTTCCATAACCGCTACGCGGTAACATTTACAGGTTTTATTTTTTTACAATACTTTAACGCCTACGGCGTATGTTTTTGTTTGCATGTATAACTTTTATATTGTTTTCCTTTTGCCCGTAGGGCATGGAGTATTGTAAAAGTCAATACTTTTTTTGGTATCATACCCCGTAGGGGTTTAACATTAAAAAAACTCAAATAAATATTGTTGTTCATATTCAATACAGTATTTTTTAAGAAATTCTATATATTCTTCTTTAAATGTTTTTTCCTTATGATGTTTTTCCTGTTCTTTAATATAATTGAAAACATTATCAAGTTGCGAACGGCTATACGAAAAAGCTCCATAGCCCTGCCCGCCGGCAGGCAGGCTTCCTGCCATGAAAAATGTCCTTTAAACAATTTTTCGTTGTTTATTAACAGTGATGTGCTACGCTTAAGGCCATGTATCGTATCAGATATAGAAATGTTCGGGTTAAGTCCGAGTAATATATGTACGTGGTCGGGCATTCCGTTGACAATAATGGGCTTGTGCTTCATCTGTTTAAGGATTCCACTCATATATTCAAATATACGTGTACCTATGTCTTTATGCAGTAAACATTCACGGTTTTTTACCGCAAAGATAAGATGTATATATAATTGAGTGAAAGTTCCTGGTTTCATATATGTTGTTTGTTTATTCCTTAACCGCTACGCGGTAATATTTTGTATGGTTTTATTTTTTTACAATACTTTAACGCCTACGGCGTAAGCTTATTCATTTTTTATTCCCGCCCACGCGAGTAAGTCGCACGGGAGACAGAAAAACAGATATTTTTAATCTTTAGTTAAAGTAAAACTAAATGGCAAATTATATTGTACTCTTACTGGAATTCCATTCATTGATCCTGGTATCCACTTAGGCATATTTTTCATAACACTTACTGCTTCTTCATCACAGCCTTCTCCAATGCCACGTAAAACCTTTATTTCACTTATGCTGCCATCTATCTCAACAACAAAAGACACAAATACTTTTCCTTGTATTCCTTTATCTTTTGCAGCTTGTGGATATTTTACATTTTCGCCTAAATATTTATATAATGCTTCTTCTCCACCGGGAAATTGTGGTATAACATCAACAAAAGTATAAACACGGAGTGAATCATTATTTGAGGGTTTTATTTGTTTTCCATCTGCTCCATAATGAGGCACCTCTTTTAGTTTGCCGTTGTCATCATATTTCCAACGAATTATAGCATAGCCTAGATCATTTTCCTTCAATTTTTCATCTGCATCATAAGTACTTTCTTCTATTTTATTTCCTTTACTATCATATTTATAACGAATTATGGCAAAGCCCAGATCATTTTCCTTTAATTTTTCATCTATACCATAATGAGACAATTCAATTAAATTTCCTTTATCATCATATTTAAATCGTCCTATAGCAATACCACGTTTATCCTCTTTCAATTTATTATCCGCTCCATAATGGCTTTCTTCTATTTTATTTCCTTTATCATCATATTTATGGCGATATATTGGCACACCATTATTTTCTTTTAGTTTTTCATCCGCTCCATAAAAACTTGTTTCTATAATATTTCCATGGGTATCGTATTTATAACGAATTATAGCAAACCCTAACATTTCTTTTAACTTTTCATTTGCTCCATAGTAGCTTACTTCAATGTTATTACCCTGAATATCGTATTTATACCGTACTATAGCAGGTGAAATTTCATTATTGAATAATTTAAATTTATCAAGCAATTCAATTTTTTCAGGTTTATTATATTTGTTAAAAGTAAAACGAAAACACATTGTATCTTTTGCTGTTTTTTCATTTATGCTATCTTTTCCAATAAAAGAGTTACTTTTTTTATCATAATCAAAATATCGAAAATATTTGATATTTTCCTGTCCATTGGCAAAAAAAGCCAACACAATAACTAAAGTTGTTAAAATTTGTTTTTTCATTCTATTTATTTTTATGTTTTAATTACTTCAATATCGCCGAAATCCCCGGCAGTTCTTTTCCTTCAAGGTATTCAAGCAAGGCCCCGCCTCCTGTGGAAAAGAACTGCCGGGGATTTCGGCGATATTGAAGTAATTAAAACAAAAAAACCCCCAAACACACCCAACACA
>CAZSJF010000257.1:0-4503 GCA_964606705.1 uncultured Bacteroidales bacterium | reverse complement strand
AATAAATAAAAATATGTCAGCATTCTATTAGAATTTATTTTTACATTTTGCTTTTCTATTGAGAACCTTTCATATTCTGTATCTATCAATCTTCCTATTTTTTTGATTTCTTCTTTCTTTAAGTTATATATTGTATCATTATATAAAGAATATAGCCTATAATTCTCATAAGCATTTTTAAAATCATGCTTGCAGGCATAAACCTCCGACATATTATTATAAATTTCCATTAAGTTATTTTTCGCTCCTTGTTCATTATATAATTGCCAACACCTTTTTAAATAATATAATGCTGTATCATATTTATTCTGTTTAATAAAAATTTTCCCCATAAGTTGGAAAATATCTGCAATACTGCTTTTTGCCCCTATTCTTTCACTTATTGATAATCCCAGGGAATAATATTTCAATGCCTTCTGATAATTGCCTTCTTTAGAATATATATTCCCGATTCTCTGATACGTTTCAACTGCTATCAGATTTTCTTTTGATTCTTTACATGATCTTAATGCCTTAAAACAATATATTAGAGCAACTTTATTTCTATTCTGTATCATATAAATATCACTTATGCCTTGATAACTCCTTACTTGTCCCTGTATATCATTAATTATTCTTCTGTATCTTAGTGAAATTCTATAATATTTTAAAGCTTTTTCATAATTTTCCATATTATAATAAACTCTCCCGATATTATTATAATATGATGCTTTATTTTTTATCTTTATTTTTTCAGGTTTGACTTCATCATTATTTACTGTCTTTATCGCTTCAAAATAATATCGTAATGCTTTATAATTATCCCCCTTGAATAAATAGGCATAAGCAATATTGTTATATGATTTTGCTATACCATTATTATCCTTTAATTCTTTTTCGATTTTCAGTTTTTCAAAAAAATAGTATAATGCTTTATCATAATCAATCTGATAAAACAAATAAATAAGGCCGATATTATTATCAGCTTTTATTATCCCGTTAGTAAAATTTAACTTTTTTGCAAGGTCGATTTCCAAATTCGAATAATATAATGCCTCTTTTGAATTAATGTCTATTAAATTATAAGCTATATAATTCAGAATATTTACCTTATTGGTATCCTCTTTTGCAGTTAAAAGCAAAGCTTTAACGCTGTCTATCTGCTTATTCTGGGAAAAGGAATATAAAGACACAGAGCAAATAAATACACTCAACAATACTATTTTTCTCACTCTCATGGTACTTCTAATTACCAACTCCAATACAGGCTCTCTTTAACAACGACCTACAGATTACTTATTTTTTCTTCAACTGTTTCCAGTATCTTTTTTTCCAGTTTTATTGTTTTATCAGCTATTTCTGCTGCTTTTTCAAGGACAGGTTCAGTAAAAGTTTTATCTTCACAGCTTGCGGCATTGATCTTTACATTAAGAAATGCACCCATAACTGCAGAACGGGCACATAAAGCTCCTACACCTGCATCGCTCACTGAATTAGGATTGCCGGTTTCTGCCATGGCTTTTATTATTTCCATTGAAGAATAAGCCAGTTCCATCACTTTAAACGGTATTTCAATGGCATATTTTGTTGCATTCTGTATTGCATCTTTCCTTGCTTTCTTCTGTTCATCATTATCTTTAGGCAGGGAAAAAGCATCCATTATTCTGTTAAAAGCATTTGTATCTTCATCAACCATGTGCAACAGCTCATCTTTGATTTTCTGCCCTTTTTCCGCCCAGTCGGAAAACTCCTCCCACCTGTCATCCCATCCTTTTTTATGAGAAGAAAGGTTTGCGACCATTGTTGCCAGAGAAACTCCGAGAGAACCGATATATGCAGATATAGAACCGCCACCCGGCGCAGGGGATTCGGAAGCCGTTTCATCTGCGAAACCCTTTAAATTCATATTTATAAGCTTTTTTGAAGATATGCTGCCATCAATCATATACTCTATAATTTTTTCTTTAGGGTTAAACGGTTTTAAATCATCCAGCCCAAGCGACTTTACTGCTATCTTAATAATTTCATCCTCAGAAACACCAACGGAACGCTTCTGCTTTTTAAGAAAATATTTCCCTGCATCAAGCATTGCCTTTAACGGTGTGAGGCCAACCAGTTCAGAACCTGTAACCCTGATACCCCTCTCCTGAGCCTTCTTGCACACTTCGTCAAAAGCTATATGCATCGGGGTTACATTTATATTTGTAAGATTAAGGGATATCTGTGCAATACCATACTCCTCAATATACCAGCCGATACCTTTAACACATTTGAGCGAACCTGGAATGAACACCTGGTTACCCTTTGCATCTTTCACAATTTTACCTGTCAGATGATTGCCTTCTCTCTTTACCCTGCCCTTTTCCCTTACGTCAAAAGCTATTGAATTAGCCTTTCTTACAGATGTGGTATTAAGGTTTACATTATAGGCGATAAGGAAATCTCTTGCTCCCACAGCAATAGCACCTGCTCTGGCGTTAAATTTCGCAGGGCCGAAATCAGGCTTCCACTTCGGGTCAGATAATTTTTTTTCCAACCCTTCATATTCCCCGGAACGGCAATTAGCAAGATTTTTTCTTTCTTCCGTAAAAGCAGCATATTCATAACAGTAAACAGGTATTTCCAGCTCATCACCTACTCTTTTTGCAAGTTTACGTGCATATTCAACGGTTTCTTCCATTGTTATCCCTGATACTGGTATTAACGGACATACGTCTGTTGCGCCAAACCTCGGATGCTCACCTTTATGTTTACGCATATCAATAACCTCAGAGGCCTTCTTTATCGCAAGAAAAGCTGCTTCAATAACTTCATCAGGGCTTCCGACAAAAGTAACAACAGTCCTGTTTGTTGCTTTGCCCGGGTCAACATCAAGCAGTTTAACTCCTTCAACCGATTCAATCCGGTCAGTTATCTGTTTCATAACCGACATCTCCCTGCCTTCACTGAAATTAGGAACACATTCAACGATCTGTTTCATATTACTCATATTTCATTAATACCTGTACTTTTTACAATTTTCTTTAAATATTTTACTGTAAAAACTGTCTTACTATTTCCGAAATAAGTTTATTATCCGCCTGGCCTGCTAATTTTTTAACAGCAATACCCATTACCTTACCCATGTCTTTTACGGAACTGGCACCTGTTTCAGCAATAACAGCAGTTATTACTTTTTTCACCTCATCCTCACTTAATTGTGTTGGCAGATACTGCTCAATTACTTTTAACTGGCCTAACTCAACATCAGCAAGGTCCTGTCTGTTCTGTGACGAATAAATGTCAGCAGACTCCCTGCGCTGTTTAACCAGTTTTTGCAGTAATTTTATTTCGGAATCCTCTGAAATTTCAGATTCCGCTGATTTTTCCGTTTTAGCCAGAAGCAGTGCTGCTTTAATAGCCCTTATGGCTTCGAGTTTTTCTTTTTCTCTGGCGAGCATAGCTGATTTGATATCAGCATTGATTTTATCCAATAATGACATAAAAAAAAGTTTTAAATATGCATTTCACAAATTTAAAACTTTTTAAGCAGTAATGAAAATAAAATTAATCTACATTATCATGCAGGAAAGAGTTATTTGAACGAATCTCAATCTTTTTTTCATCATCTTCATTCAGAGAATATCTGGAAACCTGTGATTCATTTGACGGGATGGCATTTTCCAATTCCACATTGCGCCTTACATAAGCAGGTTCTTTTTCCATTTCAGAAACATAATCCGGATTTTTGAGCTTTGTACTTAATTCTTTCAGTTTTTTAATCCTTTCATCATTGGTTTTCTGGGTTATGGTTTCGTTATCCTCTTGTAATGTCTGTATTTCAGTTTTAGCTACCGGAGCAAAAATGCTCTTTTTGTCTTCACCTCTTTTTATCAATACAATTTCGTCTTTATCTCTATCTCTGCTTACAGGATTTGATTTCACCGGATTTTTTACTTCAAATTCAACAGTATTGCTGTTAACTAATTTTATCTCGGGTTCGTCTTTATTGTCAAACAGGTTGTAGCTTTTAGTTTTACTTTTTTCAGCAGGAGTCACATTTTCAATCTTTTCTTCAAGAGGTAAAATAATTCTAGGCAGTTCTTTTTCTTTTTCCGTAAAAAATTCATATCCCAGACCATTTTTTGCAAAGCCTGTAGCCACCAAAGTAACATTTATTTTCTTTCCAAGTGATTCATCCTTGCCGTTGCCCCATATTATTTCAGCAGTAGCTCCTGCTTCATTCTGGATATAATCGGTAATTTCCGAAACCTCATCCATTGAAATTTCTTCTTCGCCAGAAGTGATATATAATAACATATTATTAGCTCCTTTTATATTGCTGTCATTAAGCAACGGCGAAGAAAGTGCGGATTCAATGGCTTTGATAGCCCTGTTTTCGCCTTCAGCGGAAGATGAACCCATAATGGCAACGCCGCTGTCTTTCATAACGGTCTTCACATCTTCAAAATCCACATTAATATGGCCTGTTACAGTTATAATTTCTGCAATACCCGCAACCAACCACCAAACACACCCAACACA
>CAZSJF010000256.1:0-4531 GCA_964606705.1 uncultured Bacteroidales bacterium | reverse complement strand
GTTGGTTCGCGAGTTTTTTACATGCCAAAGCACAATACGCATCTAAAAACACGCGGGAACAGTGGTTTTTTAATTTATCTCAAAAATATTTTTAACAACAAAAGAACCAAATATACATTATTTTTTAAAAATATAACAGGACCTGAAGTCGCACCCATGCTTTCAGTGTGAGCGATGGCTCAATATTTCGACCTGCCTGATCTGTTGTGACTTTTTAAGCGTTTTCCGGATTTGCTGAATTTAGAATTCCTTTTATATGCACTTCCAAGATTTATTTTTTTATTCTTTTCTTTTTTCTCATGAAAAGCTCCCTGTGAGTTTTTTAAAGATGGTTTTTTCAGGTAATTTTTATCATGTAAATTGGTATGTTTTTCTTCCTCACTATATACATTTGAAATGATAAGATTTTCAGGTAACGGCTCCATCGGAATTTGTTTATTCATTAATCGTTCTATTTCCATCTGATATACCTGTTCTTCCTTATTAATAAATGATATGGCAACGCCTTCTTTATCAGCCCTTCCTGTGCGCCCTATACGATGAATATAATTTCCCGGCACATCAGGTATATCAAAATTTATAACATGAGTAACATCAGTTATATCCATACCACGCGCAATAATGTCTGTAGATATTAATAGCCTATGAGTGCCTTCCTGAAATTGTTTTAATGCATTTAACCTGTTGTTATGGGACTTATAGGAATGAATAACGCCAACCTGAGTTGGAAACATCTTGTTAACCTGCTCATATAACTGGTCCGCCAATCTCCTTGTACCCACAAAAACAAGAACTTTGCTGAATTCTTTATCTGCAGAAAGTAACATTTCCAGAAGGTTTACTTTTGTATTAAAATTCGGAACATGATATGCTCTTTGAACAATCTTATCTATTGGCGTACCATGTGAGGCAATCACTATCTTATGCGGAGCAGTGATTGAATTTGTTATAAATGCATCAACATCGTTTGTCAGGGTAGCCGAAAACATGAGATTTTGTCTTCTGTGTGGCAATAATTCTAACAGACTGGTCAATTCGGTACGAAAACCAAGGCTAAACATTTTATCAACCTCGTCAATTACCAGTTTTCGAATACATTTTAATTGCAATACTCCTGTTAAAGCCAGGTCTATCAGTCTTCCCGGAGTGGCAACAAGTATATCCAAGCCATTATAGACCAATTTTTTTTGAGTATTTATATTGGTACCTCCATAAACTGCGCCGGAACGCAATTGAGTATATTTAGTCAATTTTACAATTTCATCCAGAATCTGAATGGCCAGCTCACGTGTAGGAGCCAGAATCAATATCCGCGGTTGTTTTTGAGAAGAAAATGTTAACTGCCTTAACAATGGCAGCAGATACGCAAATGTCTTGCCGGTGCCGGTCTGTGCTACTCCTACTATATTTTTGCCGGACATGATTACAGAAAATGCTCTTTCCTGAATGGGGGTAGGATATACATACTCCAAATCCGCTAAAGCCTTTAATAAAGATGTGTTTAAATTTAATTCTTCGAAAGTCAAAATAATATTTTTTTAATCAGGAACAAAGGTAATGAGATTCTGCGTTAAGCAACGGTAATTTAAAATAAATACGAATTTATCGTGAATTATTACGAGAAGTGCTTAGTTTTGTAGTCTTGTTTTCCAACGTTTGGGAAAATACAAAACAAACAGTCTTCAGGATTGCTGAGTAAGAAATAACAGGAGAGATAAACCTAAATATATATAAAAATGATGGTAGATGAAGGGAAATATATGCTTTTATGGCAAAAGTATGCTGCTGTAATTCATGTGCTTTTGAAAAAAACCGACAATGAAAATCAGAAACTGCAACTTTACAGGCATGAATTTGAACATAGCGGAAACAGGCAAAAAGCTAACATTACATTTAGCTTTGATATGATTAACGGCAGAGCTGCCAATATGGTAAGCACTACAGCTATTGCCCGCGACCTGTGGCATGTTTTAAACAATAATTCTGTAACAAAAGACTGGCTGAAAGACCGCAAAGTAAAAATCAGTGTAGGAAAATCATTTGAATTACAACTTGAAAAGATACAGGAAGATATAAATACGATTTCTGCTAATTGAAATCTGACCAAAGCAATTGTATAAATTCAAATACATAAATCTTCAGATAGTTGAATCAGCCTGTAATTGAAATATATACAGACGGCAGTTGTCACACAAATTATAATGTTGGCGCATGGGTTGCGATTTTGTTAGTCGCTAATGATAAAATACTGTTAAAAGGTGAAGCTACAGATACCACTCACAACAGAATGGAGATGTTGGCAGTAATTAAAGCTATTGAATTTGCAGATGAAAATTATAAGAATGCATCACTGGTGGTTTATACTGACAGCCAGTATGTCTCCAGAATTCCGGAAAGAAAGGAAAAAATAAAAAAGAATCTCTTTCTCTCTAAAAAAGGAAGCCCATTACAAAACCACGATTTAGTGCAAATATTAATCTACCAGATTGAAACCCACACTATAGAGTTCATAAAAGTTAAAGCACATCAGAAAACATGTTGCTTAAACACTCCTGTAAATTACAATTCCAAAGTGGATAAATTAGCCCGCCAGATGGTAAGAGAAGCTGTTAAATCAAGAGGATGATATAGTTGTAAAAGCCAGCAATGTTCTGATTTATGAGGGTGTTTGCAAAGGGCACTGATTACAAATCATGCCAGATGGAATATTGTTTTTCGTAGTTAAAAACTACGCTTTATGTCCGACGAAGTCCATCCCCACACCTGTCATCACACAAGACTTCGCCGAGCTGAGGTAGAAAAATAATTATTATCAGGTGATATTTGACTATTTCATAATAGCTGTCAGTGTTATTTATAACACTGTAGTGAGTTAAGAAATATTTTTCATAAAGAATAGCCGATCATTAATCCGATATAAGGCCGCATGCCGATACCGTGATAATTCGAATAATCAGTATCGCTGTCTTTAAAAAAATCAAGATAATTTTTATATAAAAATCCTACACCTGTATAAATATCAACAATAAAACCTGAATTTTTCACAAATTGTTTTCCTGTAATTATACTAAAGCTAAGGTCATTTACTCTTGTTCTGAAATCATCTTCTGATACAGCTTTGTAATAGATATATCTGGAAAAATTTATTTGAGGGAAAAGATAATACCCCTTTGCTGTTTCTTCGATATATATTTTTGAACCGGCAGAAATTCCAACTCCGGAATAGTTCAGATTATTATCTTCACTATTGTTGTCATATCCGATATTATATCTGTATCCTTTAGGCCCTATATAAGAAAGTTGCAGACATGGAACCATTTTTTTTACAGTGTTAAATTCATACATTACAGAAAATTGTGTCCGGAAATTCATATAACTAAGATAATCGGAGAATTCGCACATTACAGGGAGTATATTAACTTTTATTGCATGCGTATAATCTTTTTGTGCTGTCAGCGGCAGATGGAATATTGTATATGCGGCCAAAAAGAATATTAGTTTTTTCATAGTATTATAATTATTGTGAAACAATCAGTTGAGCATTATCGGTTTTGACGACTCTTTCGGAATCGTAGGTGCAGTTTTTCAGTGTTAATATTCCGTTATCTGATAATATGATATCACTGTTTGTAATATCGCAGTTTTCAGCATAACCCGTTGAATTGTCTTTTATGCCAAATTCGCTGTGAATGGGATCTTCAGGGTCATCGCTTCCTATGTAACAGTTATAGCAGTTTATTTTTGAATTTTCATTTGCATGGCAGAGTTGTCCGAAAATATGTGTATCGTTAACAGTCAGGTCGGCATTGCCGAGGAGCACGATTTCCAGCAGGGTCGTGTTATAAGTGCTGCCATCTTTCTGCCCGTTTACCGTGAGCTTGTCATTGTCTTTCAAGTAAAGATTTATGAAATATATTTCAGTGTTTATTATGTTAAGAGTAAACCCGAATTGTGTCAATGTAAATGACACCGGACCGTCATGCGGATTGGCAATGTCAATAGTATCGTTCATCTGTCCGTCTGACCGGAGGCCCAGATTAACATCTTTTGAGTTCTGAATAGTGATATCTGTTCCGGGATAAATATCGCACTGCCATCCCTGCGCTCTCGAATGAACCATATTAAGCTGCCATGCACCCGGATTGCTCAGAGTAAAATCCACATCCTGATATGGCTGCGGAAATTCAAGAGGGGCGGAAATATTGAAGAAAAACTGCAGGTTAGGGTATATCTCGCAATTATCTAAATTTGCAATGCTGTAATTATCCATCCTTAGCTCTTCAATAAGCGAATAGCTTGCGTCAAGACGGCAGCTGTCGAATAACTTGACAGCCGAATGATTTTCAAGGCTGGAGTTATTTACTTCTATTGTTGCATTTCCCCTTAATTCAAATTCCCACATTTTATCGTCGGAAGTTAAAGTGCTGTTTTCGATTATGATTCTGGCACTATCTTCAATGTATATGCCATAATCAAGGTCTTCGTTCATTACGAAGGTGAACGAAAACCCCAACCAAACACACCCAACACA
>CAZSJF010000255.1:1332-4572 GCA_964606705.1 uncultured Bacteroidales bacterium | reverse complement strand
GATACAAAACTCATATTACCATCACCGAAATCCCAGGAATAAAAATCCGTATTAAAAAAAGTTGCATCAAATAAAACTTTTTCAGGGCTGCATCCTGTATCCGGTTCAATAGAATAATTACCATACGGCCCGTCAATAACTACATAATCATCAAGTATAATGGTATCTTTGCATCCATTTACATCAGTAACAATAAGAGTAACGTCAAACTCTCCCGATATGGTGTAAATATGGCTGGGATTCTGCTCTATTGAAGTTAAACCATCACCGAAATCCCAGAACCATTGAGAGACAGCACCTCCTTGACCTTCGGAAGTATCTGTATATATTACAGCCAGAGGAGGACAATCGGACCACACATTGGATGCCGAAAGCCCTGCAACAGGCTCAACAGGTATAGTAACATAACCATCCAGCAACAATGAATCCGAACAACCATCTACATTAAGAGCAACAAGTTTAACCATATAATTACCCGTACTGTCATACACATGAAATGGAGACAACTGTGTACTCTGAGTGCCATCACCAAAATACCAGGTATATGTATTAAAAGGACTTACCGAATCATTGACAAAATAAACTGTATCATGTAAACACACCAGTGCATCCGATGAATAAAAACTTGCTACAGGCACAGAGTCAACCCGAATATATTTTATTTTATTTATACTGTCTCTGCACCCGTTGATATTTTCAACATAAAGCCAGACAGCATAAATCCCTGTATCCTGGTACACATGAGCAGTATTCTGAGATGTGTCTATTTCACTGCCGTCTCCGAAATCCCACTGCCAGCTGACAAGAGAATCAGTTGCATAAGTTGTATCCCTAAAATTTAAAGGTGAATCTTCACATACCTTGTCATCTTCTGCAGTAAAAAGAGCATGCAAAGCATGTTCAACTTTGACTGTATCATATGAATAAAAAAAACAAGGAGCAGGGAGTACCTGATTATATATTCCGCAACATTTAACAGGAGTTGATACACCTGTTTTAAGTGTTACCACATAAGTTCCTGTATCCTGATATACATGAGATGTCATTTTTCCCCCGCCATTATATCCATCACCAAAATACCAGGTTGACTGGATCATTCCGTATTTACTATAAGTACTGTCAATAAATGAAAAATCATTTTTAAGGCAGTTCGTTGGGAGTATCGTAATAAGTTTCTGTACTACACTGTCAATGGTAAAACCATAATCGGAAGTACAAATGCTGCATCCGCCGCTCTTACTTGAATAATTTACAGGTTCCATATAAAAAGAATAAAAACCGTAATCACTGATCAGCACATAATTCGTATCATAAGGATCAAGGATAGTGCTATCTCCGGTATCTTCATTCTTAATATAAAAAGAAAGTATAGTATCATATCCTATGGAATTATTTACAACCTTAATTGTAAAAGGAGGCTGCATGCAATTCAAACAAGGACATACACCTTCTGAACAATCACATAATGGAGGACTTGTCACTGACAACTTTACTTCAGGCAATGCCACATAAACATTTTTACTGAGAGTATCAAAGCAGCCGTTAAATCCTGCACTCATAAATATTTTATAATAACCTGTATCACATATGTGATAATTACCCATTATCGTAGAGATTTGAACTTGAAGAAGTTTTTCCCCTATACAAGTCCCAAAATATGACCACTCCCACATATCTGCCTTGTACGTTGTATCACTATATATTGCCACACCCATTAAATCATATAAATTATTATAACATAAGGTATCCTCACTAACAGTAGGCCCATTACATTCAGCAGCAGTACTAATATTAAAAGTGACTGAATCCGGCATTATTCCGGCAACAGCATAATTGGGAACTATCAAAGTATCCTGACATCCGGCCTGAGTGGTAACTACTAACGAAACTGTATATTTCCCAACGGAATCATAAATATTTACCGGGTATTGCACAACAGATGTATCT
This sequence comes from uncultured Bacteroidales bacterium, assembly GCA_964606705.1. Classification (GTDB taxonomy): domain Bacteria; phylum Bacteroidota; class Bacteroidia; order Bacteroidales; family CAZSJF01; genus CAZSJF01. The sequence continues at coordinate 2,625 of CAZSJF010000255.1, read as the reverse complement.
CCATCACCAAAATCCCAGAACCAGGAAACTATGGGATCTTCGTTTAAGTCTTTACTTAAATCAGTAAAATTACCGGTCACAGGAATACATCCGTATATCTGAGGCAGAGGGATTCCCGGAATAACAAAATCAGCAACAGGGTCGGCAAGTAATACTGTATCTGTATGAGAAATGGTGCATCCTAATGAATCAGTTACAATAAGTACGGGATGATATACTTCAGGTGTTAAAGAATATATATGTGTCGGATTTTGCACAAAAGAAGAATCTCCCCCATAAAAAACCCATATATAGCTTATTATAGGGTTATCACTTGTCGTCTGATCTGTAAAATCAATACTAAAGGGAGAAAAACATGAAAACGTATCAGAAAGAGCAAATTCAACTGCCGGCGGTTTATAGGTTTTTACAACTGTATCACGACAGGCTGCACCCAACCCTACAATTAAAGTGGTTGTATATTCCTGTGAAGGGCTGTAAACATGAACCGGATTTTTCAAACCACTTGAACCGCCATCCGAGAAAAGCCAGAGAAATGAATTCGGCAGGATATTTGAATTATCTTTAAACTTAATAGTAGTTGGCCCGCCGGGACTACATTGCACAGTATAAGTATAATCAGGAATAAAATCCACAAACTGCAATGTCTTTATCATTGTATCGGTACACCCCAGTACATCTGTCACGATCAGTTTAATGCTGTATGGGCCCCCTATGTTATATGTAATTGCAGGATCCTTAAGTGTAGATGTATTGCCATTACCCATATCCCAGTAATATGTTATGTTATTTCCTGAAGATAAATTGGTAAATTGTATTGTTACAGGAGGATTACACACAGGTTCAGGAAAACTGAAGTCAGCTTTCGGCTTTTTCACTTCTATATATTCACTCCTGATAAAGTGATCCTGGCAGCCATTGGCATCCTTCACCATCAGGTAAATATCATATAATCCGGAGTTCAGATATGTGTTAACAGGATTTTCATCCGTAGAATAATTCCCGTCGCCAAAGTTCCAGAACCACTCGACAATATTACTTGATTTAGGTATGGCATCACTTGTAAAATTAACAGTATAAGGCGCACATCCGCTGAGGTCCGTAGTATGAAAATTACTTATCGGAGGCGCAAAAGCTGAAATATAATAAGGTTTAACAATAGTATCAGTACCCTGTGCATTTGAAACAATCAGTTTAACAGTATAAGTTCCCGGATCAGAATAAATAGTCTGCGGATTTTTTAAAGTGGAAGTATTCCCGCTTCCGAAACCAACACCAAACACACCCAACACA
>CAZSJF010000255.1:0-1322 GCA_964606705.1 uncultured Bacteroidales bacterium | reverse complement strand
TCCCAGAACCATGATGTCGGAGTTCCGGTTGACAAATCAGTAAACTGTACAACCTTTGGCGCGCACATATTGACAGATAGTGAAGTAAACTCCGCAACAGGCTGTGCAATTGAATGAAAATTATCTGTAATAACAAGTATCAGACAAATAAAAAAGTAGTATAAATACTTATATCTCTGCATTATGACAAATTTAGTATTTTTTTTTTAATTAGCAGAGAATCTTACATTATATTTGTAAAAATTTTTTTAATTATGGAAAAAATAAAAATCGGCATAACACACGGTGACATAAACGGTATAGGATATGAAGTAATAATCAAATCACTTTTTGAACCAAGGATAAATGAATTATTTACCCCTATTGTTTATGGTTCTTCAAAAGTAGCATCATACCACAGAAAAACGCTGGAAATTCCTGATTTCAGCTTTAACCTCATAAGAGATGTCAATAATGCCAATCCTAAAAGGGCGAATATCATAAATTGTGTTGAAGAAGAGATCAAAGTGGACTTCGGGGAATCAACACAAATAGCAGGTGAATTATCACGGCTGTCAATTGAAAGGGCTGTCAGGGACCTTAAGGCCGGCAAAATTAATGCTTTAGTAACAGCACCTATCAACAAAAAAAACATACAGTCTGACAAATTCTATTTTAACGGACAAACGGAATATCTGGCAAAAGAATTCGGCTGTGATGATTACCTGATGATAATGGTCAGCAACAGGCTGAAAATAGGTATTGTCACAGGCCATATCCCTCTGAAAAACGTGGCAGATCATATCACAGAAGATTTAATATTAAAAAAAATAACAACTTTCAGGAACTCTCTCATAAAAGATTTTGGCATCAGGAAACCGCGTATTGCAGTATTAGGCCTCAACCCACATTCGGGCGATAACGGATTACTTGGCGAAGAAGAGGAAAAGATTATATCCCCTTCCATCAGAAAAGCTTTTGACAAAAACATGCTGGTATTCGGGCCATATCCTACAGACGGCTTTTTCGGCTCAATGATGTTCAATAAATTTGACGGTGTACTTGCCATGTATCATGACCAGGGGCTGACCCCTTTTAAAACAATCTCATTTGATGAAGGTGTTAATTTCACAGCAGGTTTGCCTGTAATAAGGACATCTCCTGTACATGGAACAGCATACGATATAGCCGGAAAAAATCAGGCTTCCCATACTTCCTTTTTACATGCATTATTCCTTGCATGTGATATTTTCAATAACCGCACAGAATTCCAGAAGCTTAATTCAAATCCGCTTAAAACAACTTCAAATAACGAAAAAAACCACCCAAACACACCCAACACA
>CAZSJF010000254.1:0-4591 GCA_964606705.1 uncultured Bacteroidales bacterium | reverse complement strand
AAAAAACTATACTTTTATTCACTTTATAATCTTTAAGTATGAAAAAAATAATATATAGGCTCATTCTGTCTGTTGCCTTCATGTGTGTAATCTATCTCAGCTCAGCCCAGAAAACAATGATATATAACGAACCGGGCGTTAAGTTCAGGCTGGGAATGGAACTGTTTAACAAGGAAAAATACGGAGCGGCACAAAAATGCTTTACCGATGTTATCGAAAAAGTAAGTAATCCGCAATCAGAGTTAAGCATAAACTCCGAATATTACTCCGCCATTTGTGCCATTTATCTTTTCAATGACGATGCGGAATACCTGCTGCTCAACTTCATCAAAAAATATCCCTACAGTTCAAAAATCAAATACGCTTACTTTGAACTGGCTAAATTTTATTACACCAAGAAGAAATATGACAAAGTCATAAAAGCCTTTGACAACATAGATATACGCGACCTTAATGAAGAAGAACTTGCAGAATACTATTTTAAAACAGGTTACAGCTATTTCAGCCTTGAGAATTATGACAAGGCACAGACAGCATTTTTTGAGATCAAGGATATTGACACGAAATACACCAAGCCTGCGAATTATTTCTACGGCCATATAGAATACAGCAAAAAAAATTATGAAACAGCCCTTAACTGTTTTAAAAAGCTGACACAGGATGAAAGTTTCGGGCCAATAGTGCTGTATTACATTGCACAGATATATTATGTCCAGGAAAAATATGACGAACTGCTGCAGGTGGCTCCTCCCCTGCTGAATGTCGCCACCACAAAAAGGGCACCTGAAATCGCCCGCCTCATCGGCGAAGCATATTACAGAACATCACGCTACTCTGAAGCCATAAGCTATCTTGAGATGTACCAGGAAAAAACTCCAAATACAATAACAAGGGATGACCTGTACGAACTCGGATATGCATATTATAAAACCGATAATTTTATCAAAGCAATAGAAACGCTGCAGAAAGTCACTTATGAAGATGATGCTTTATCACAGAATGCATACTACCATATTGCAGACAGCTACCTGAAAGGCAATGAAAAGCACTATGCACGAAATTCATTCTTATATGCATACAAGCTGCCTTTTGACAAAGATATACAGGAAGATGCCCTTTACAATTACGCCAAACTTTCATACGAATTGTCTTATAACCCCTATAACGAAGCCATCAAAGCTTTCCAGAGTTATATAAATGAATATCCGCAATCCACAAGGATCAATGAAGCATATACATACCTTGCAAACATATTCCTGACAACAAAGAACTACAAAGATGCCCTTGCCTCCATTGAAAAGATAAAGGACAAGGATGACAAACTGAAAAGTGCTTACCAGAAAATAACTTATTTCAGAGGGCTGGAACTATTTAACGCCAAAGAAAGTGACTTTGAAGGAGCCATAAAACTTTTCGACTTGTCAATGCAATACAATATCAATGATGTAATATATGCAGAAGCCAACTACTGGAAAGCCGAAGCTTTTTACAGGCTGGGTAATTTCAGCACTGCTGTTGAGATTTACAACAAATTCCTGCTCACACCTTCTGCTTACAGCCTTCCGATATATAATTCCGCTTACTACAATATCGGGTATGCCTATTTTAAAGAGAAAAAATATAATGACGCTGCAACTTCCTTCAGAAGTTTTCTGAGAAGGCCCGGTGACAATGACATAACCGCTGATGCAAGTTTAAGGCTGGCAGACTGCTATTTTATCTCCAAAGAATATGAAAATGCCATTATCTATTACGATAAATCCATTGAATTAAAAGTGGTTGATTCCGATTATGCATTGTTCCAAAAAGCTCTGGCGCTGGGTGTCACAGGAAAATTTGAAAACAAAATATCCGTACTGCAGGGGCTACTGAAAGATTATCCTGAAACATCATACAATGACGATGCAGAATTTGAAATGGCAGGTGCATATCTCGTCCTCGGCAACAATGAGGAAGCTTTGAAATACTTCAATAAAGTGGTGGGAGACTATCCAAGCAGCAGTTACATCAAAAAGTCATATCTGAAAACAGGGCTGATTTACTACGAAAAAAGCGATTACGAACAGGCTCTGAACACGCTGAAAAAAGTGGTTTCCGATTATCCTGCCTCTGATGAATCAAAACAGGCACTGGCAAGCATTAAGAATATTTATAAAGACATGGGCAAGCCGGATGATTATTTTGCTTATGCAAAGAACATTCCTTTTGCCGATATTTCAAACGCCGAACAGGATTCCATGAGCTTCCAGGTTGCAGAAGATATATACATGAAAGGAGATTGTGAAAATGCAGTTAAGGAATTTACAAAATACATAGAAAAATATCCGCAGGGGTCTTTTATCGTTCCTGCAAATTACTATAAAGCGGAATGTGAATATAAGAACAACAACACTGCCGAGGCTCTGAAAGGCTATGACTTTGTCGTCAACTCGCCGAAGACAAGTTTTACAGAAAATGCACTTGCCAAAGCATCATATATGTATTACAACAATAAGGATTACAGTAAGGCCCTGACTTATTACGAAAAACTCGAAAGCATTGCGGAATATAAGAACAATATCATCGTTGCACGCATAGGCATGATGCGTTCCAACTACCTGCTCAATGATTACAGAAAGACAATAATATCCTCCGGCAAACTGCTTGAAACAGACAAGATATCAAATGAGGTGATACAGGAAGCCCATCTGAAAGCAGGATTATCCGCTCTTGAGATAGACAGCCTTGACCTTGCACGGAAAGAACTGGAAGCTGCCGAAAAAATGAGCAAAAATGAAATGCAGGCCGAAGCAAAATACAACCTTGCAAAAGTAAAATACCTGCTCGGAGATTTTACTAGCTGTGAGAATATAATATTCGAACTGATAAACAGCGTTCCTTCGTATGACTACTGGATCGCTAAAAGCCTCATCCTTCTGTCCGATAATTACGTCAAAACAGGTAATGTATTCCAGGCAAAACAAACCCTGCAAAGCATCATTGAAAATTATGAAGGCGAAGACCTTGTGAAAATCGCAAAGGAAAAACTTGATGTCATAATTGAATCACAGAAGATTATTGAACAAAATAACCAGCAGGAAGAAATCGAGATCAAATCTGAAGGAAACACCCCCGAAGACAATAAACTATTTGAATCAGACGAAAATAAATTTATTGGTAATGACAGTCCTGTAAATATTCCCGTACCCGGAATACAGGAAGAAAAAACAAATAACATAAATGAACAAAAGTAAAGATTAAATTATATAATATAAGATGAAACGATCTGTAATAATAAAAAACATCTACCTGCAAAACCTGTTAATTATTTTTCTTGCAGGTACAGCCTTAACTGTAAATGCCCAGGCGGACAAGAAACCCGAAAAGAAAACTTATTCGGGAGAGGTTACAGTAATAGCACCTTATGAGCCCACGATCTCGGATGCATATAAGATCAACCGCAGCCCTGAAATTACCGATACGGTCGTTGAAATCCCCAAAATGACATATTCAATAAGTTCCAGGAACATACCCACTTCTTTCAATATTAATCCTATCAAACCTGCCAAAATGGGCCCGGAAACTCTGGTTGAATTATACAAGAGTTTAATTAAAGTAGGTTTCGGCAATTACACCACTCCTTATGCTGAATTCTTCATGAACAACCTGAGGTCAAAAAACTGCCTCATGGGCGTATATGCCAGACATCTTTCATCTTCCGGAAAAATTAAAAATTATGCTTTCAGCGGTTTCAGCGACAATGAAGTGAGCTTATACGGAAAGAGAATATACAGGTATCATGTACTATCCGGCAGCATTGACTTTAAGGGGGATGCTGTGCATTTTTACGGGTTCAACCCTGCAGATGACACCCTCAACTTATCAAAAAAGGACATTAAGCAGCATTTTTACGAAATAGGTGCTGAAGTAGGATTTAAAAGCACTTTCTCCGATTCAAGCAGATTGCACCATTCATTCATGCTCAAACACTCCAGCCTTTTTGACAATTACAAAACAACAGAACACAATGTGAATTTCGATGCTTCCATATCTAAAAATATTAAACTGTTTTCCCTGACAAAAATCCAGACCATAGGATTAACAGCCAATGCCGACATATACAACAACATAAATGCAACAGACACAACAGCTAACGGGATTGTGCGTGTTTCACCGTTCCTGAACACCACTTTCAATGCGTTCACTTTCAACGGCGGCCTGAATGTTTGCGTTGAAGCCGATACAGTATCTTATATAAAAACATATCCTTTTGCAGATGTTACAGTAAATATTGCAAACCATATTCTTTATGTATATGGAGGTTTTACAGGCGGTATAGAAAAAACCAGCTTCCATTCGTTAAGCAAAGAAAATCCTTTCATAAGTTCATACCTGCCGCTGAAAAACACCTATACCAAATCAAAATTATCCGGCGGCTTCAGGGGTAATTTCAGTTCGGGAATATCCTTTAACCTGTACTTTTCATCTTCCATCATAAACAACATGCCGTTCTTTGTTCAGGATACAAACAGCTACCTGAATAACAGATTCACAGTTCTGTATGATAATGCTGAAGTGACAAACACAAAACAAACCAAACACACCCAACACA
>CAZSJF010000253.1:0-4599 GCA_964606705.1 uncultured Bacteroidales bacterium | reverse complement strand
AATGGGAAAACTCATAAAAAGCGGATTTAACGTACATGAACGTATTGTAGAATTTCCTTTCTGGGAAGAATATGGAGAAATGGTCAAATCAGATATTGCCGACATTAAAAATGTAGGCGGCAAATTCGGAGGTACCATCACAGGCGGCAAATTCCTGGAACACTTTACCGACTATCCATGGATACACCTTGACATAGCAGGCCCCGCATTTGTTGAAGGCAGATACGGATACAGAGGACTTGGCGGTACAGGTGTCGGCGTAAGGCTGCTGTTTAACTTTGTTGAAGAAAAATGTAAATAAATTTAAACTAATGTAGGGAGGAAAAAGCCAAAGAGCTAACTTTTGTCATTTTGTTGCTATTTAAAATTGTTAATGATTCTTTGTCTGTCCTCACTTTCTTTATCATTCTTATGATAAAACTCAATAAAGATTATTTTTTGTTCTTCTTTAAAGTATGCATAAATCAACCGCAAACCTGAATTTACTCCTCTGCCTTTTAATGCTTTGCAAGCTATTTTTTTCACTTTGATGATGCATGTTTCCAAACCCAGTCCATCAATACAAAAACTGAATGGAGGGCTTTCTCCCGGTTCATCATTCAAATCTTTTTTTATCACTTCCAAATCATCAGTTAAAGTTCTGTATTTTTTCAGAAGATGCTTCAAGTCCTTTTTGAATTCGGGTATTTCATCAAACTGTATCTTGTTCATCTTCTTCATATACTCTTACTGAATAAGGAGGCCTTCGGTAAAAAACCAATTCATAATCTATTTCATCATTATTATCCGTTGCTTTCCATGGCTTATCTCCATGAGAAAAATCACTTATCATAGCTGCACTCCAATCGCTCATTTGGTCAATAACCTTGTCAATGACTTCTTTTTCTGCACCATTGATAACGGTCAGATTGGATTTTACTAATGGAATATAGCGGGTTTGCAACTTGTCAAAATACTCTGTTTTAATTCTCTTTAACAGACCTTCGTCAATCATCTGATTTATGATAGTATCTAATCTTTGCGGAACAGGCCCATAAGGCAACTTACGGTATTTCGCACCGGTTAATTGTTCCTCATATAACTCATAATAATTGAAATCTGAAAAATATAACAGTTTGTAAAGAACCGTTTCCCCAACATTCGGTTTGCCTGCACATCGTTCTAAAATGTAGAGCAATACATTTTTAAACTTGTTGACCTTCAAAGTCGGAACAGAAATACGTTCATCTGTTTTTTTTGATTTTGCTTCGGCTTTGCCTTCAACATCCTGGTTAACTGAAAAATCCTTAGACATAAAATCATCTAAAGAAAAACCCAGGACCATTGACAACATTTGCAATTCAAGGATATCAACACTTCTGTTTCCCAACTCTATCTGAGCCAAAGACGGTCGGGATATTTTGACACTTTTAGCCAATTCTTCCTGAGACAACCCCTTCATTTTACGAAGTTCCGTTATCCTCTGACCAATTTGCTTTTGTGACAGTTTTATGTTCATATTATGGTATTTTGCTTAATTACGAAACAAAGATAATAAATGTTTCGATACAAAACAAATATATGTTCATATTTCAAACAAATAGGTTTTCAACAAAGCCAACCTTTTATTCAATTTTGTCAAAGAAAAATGTAAATAAAATTCCGTATCACCTACTGAATTATTTTCTCTTCAGCCTGAATGATCTCATAATTTGAAGCATCATAAACGAATGCCACCACATAGCATTGTTTTTCATTCCACGCAATATTCAGAACAGAGGAATAATTCTTTACGAATTTGACTCCTGTAACCATATTACCCGAAACAAGAGTATCTCCCCATGTACTGTTCATTGTTCCGCGCAAGACATGGCGGTGAACATAGTTATGAACTATATTGTCAGGATTTTCAGGATCATCTTGTGTCATCTGCGCATGGACGATACTGTCTTCGGTTATATATACCGCAATTTTATATACTCCCGAAAAATCGGCGAGCACATCGCATTCAACAATGGCATCAACATTGCGTGTAAGAGAGTCATAAGCAGTTTCAATTTCCAGCGAAACATAAGGATCTATATTTTTTAAAGTTTCTATCTGTGTACCCCAGGCATCTTTATCAATAACTGCATTATTCTGAGCCTGTGTCCAGCCTGTACGGCTCACCATTCCTGAAGGAAAAGCTCCGGGTGTAAAAAAAGAAAAAATATCATTTCCCGTTGCTGTACGGAAATCGATATTAAACTCTCCTGCTCCGGGCTCAGCAAAATCTCCGCAATGGATAGAAATGATTATAAGCCTTTCTCCATAAAGCTGTTCAAGTTGCTGCAAAACAGCAGCTCCCTGCGGGCAATTAGGACAGGTATGGCCTGTAAACTCTTCAATAACAAATTTTCTTTTTGGTGTTGTATCCTCTGCCAGTTCTCCTGATTCTATGTAAGGAGGATTAATTTTATCGCATGAGTCCATAAAAAGCAATGCACACAATCCACAAAAAACAGTAAATACAAAAAATCTTTTCATAATCTTAAATTAAAAACTGCTGATAACAGAAAGTGATAACCCGTTAGATGCAGGAACGAACCTGCAAACTCCGCCGACACAATATATTCCTTCCACCTGTTTTCCGTATGTCAATGCAATTCTGTTTGCATTTTTAACAAAACCAAGGGATGCAGTATAATAATGTATCTGCTTTTCCTTTTCTTCATTTCCATAATTGTACATATCAGCCAGAGCAAAAAACCATTTAGGAGCAATAGAGTATTGAAGCATAAGCATAGCCCAGTTGCCATCATCCTGCAGGGTATTCAGATGCTGCATTTCCACCTGCAATGATTTTTTACCATTAATTTTATATATCATATCAAGTGCGGCAATATGTGCATACACCATGGATGCACCGGGGTGGCCTTCTATTACGTCTGCATTATATGTCTGATATGCATACATAAATTCCATGTTAAGTTTTTTACTTATCCTGCGGTTAATTCCGATATTAAAATCGTCATAATAAACATCACCCCCCGTTTTAAAAAAGTCAGATTTATATCCTAACGTGCCTCTTTCTCCTATTGCAGTGGTATCATTGACAGCTGTTTTACTTATCGATAACGCACGTGAATAATTGACAGAAATATCGGTACCCCACTTACCGCCAAGCTTTGTTTTCTTTTTAATATTATATGTCACTTCACCCTGAAGACCTATTTCTCCGTTAGGCTGCGTAGAATAAGGATAAAAAGCCGCAAGAGAGAATGTATGTTGTTTTGTCAGAGAGGGAAGATAATTAATCATCAGCGGATTTCCTGTTATGCTCCTGTCAGACCGGAAGTTCATGTTATCAATTCTTTTTGCTGACAAAGAAATCCCTAGCCCTTTTTCAGAATATGCCGTGGATACATACAATGCCTCACCGGGTTTATAGATATAATTGTTCACAGCAGAAGGGTCATTTATTTTGTATGCATATTCACTCACAAAATTTATTTTACCGCTTACCAGATTCATTCTTCCTGCAAAAGCAGCAACATTTTCCGGAAGTTTGAAAATAGGGTCCATATCCTTCTGAAACTTACTTACAACGCTTCCGCCCAGAACTATTTTTGTTTTTTTCTCATTCCACTTCTTGACTATTTCATTGAGGGCAAATTCACCATCAGCGCCTCTTACAATCCCTTCCCCCCTATCAAAGAAAAAACGCTGGTTCCCGATAAGCCCTTTAATCGTAATTCCTGCCAGAGGCTGGCACTTTATCTGAATGCCGTCAATTGAATTGTCTATTCCCAGGTTCCAGTCCTGATATGCCCTCAGAATAAGGCCATTCCCATACTGCTCATAAAAATTGCCGACACATATCTGCAATTCATCGGATTTATAAGATGCAAAACGGTAAGGTATCCCGTTTCCTTTATTTCTCGGGTCGAAACCCTGCATAACATCCTGGAAGCTCTCAAAACGAAGGCCTGCGGAAAAATCGCCATTAGTATAAATGATGTTGGAAAAAGCATTCATGAGGACCTTTTCAGGAACATCAGGAGCACCGATCAAAGAATCTTCCATGTAATACTGTGCATCCATCTGAAAACTGCCGTGAATCTGCCCCGGATTTGAAATATTCTGCGCACCGGCATAAAAAGGAAGCATAGAAAAAAACAGAAAAATTATTACTGTAAAAAATATTTTAAACTGATCTTTCATAAACATTTTTTATTCCGTGATTTCATGTCCGGATGCAACCTGCTTCACCACCTTAAATAAAATATCCTCATCACCTTCAGTATATGAAACATGCTGCCATACTATTTTTCCGTTTCCATCGATCACTAATGTATAAGGGACGGATACAACATTCATGGCACGGAAAAAATCTTTGTTGACATCAAGATAAACTTCGTAATCCCAGCTCCTGCCATTTACAAAAGGCTTAACCTTATCGGCACTTTTAGCATCATCTACAGACACTGCTATTAGCTTTACTCCTGTTGAATCCTGCCAATCGGCATAAACTTCATTAATTGCTTTTAATTCTTTAATACAGTTGACACACCATGTGGCCCAGAAACTTATTATTACAGGTTTCCCATCATTTGAAAATTGTGAAGTATTAAAAACTGC
>CAZSJF010000252.1:0-4615 GCA_964606705.1 uncultured Bacteroidales bacterium | reverse complement strand
TGTGTTGGGTGTGTTTGGGGTGGTTTTGGAAAACCGAATTCATTAAAATAGAAATAAAATAAATTCGGTTTTCCCTAACCCTAAAAAGGGAGCGAATTGACTTTTAACACACCCTTTAGGGTTGGTGTAATGCTGAAAATAAATAAATGAAATATTTTTTAAACAACCTCTCGGTAAAAAACTTAAATTTGTGTTAAAATATATAACCATTTAACCCGGATGCCGGAAATTTTGAATAACATTATACTTCCTTTTGATTTTTCCGAAAGGTCAATGCATACGCTTGAAAGATCTTTCAGTATTGCAGAAGGCATTGATGGCACTATTATACTTCATTATATAATGACCGGTAATTCCGAAAACAGGGATGAACTCAGGGAAAAACTTGAGAAGGTTGCAAAGGAATCCTCGGAAAAAACAGGAATTAATATTAAGGCGGTGGTTACGAAAGGAAAGCCGTATAAGGAGATAGTTAAGCTTGCATCCAGGGAAAATTCAAAATATATTGTCATAGGGACAAGCAGCAGATTTCTCGATGCTGAATACGGCCTCGGCGAAAATACGGCGAAAGTCCTGAAAAAGACAAAGTGTGATGTTATTGCATTAAATATTGGCGTTGCCCGTAACAGTATTAAAAACATTGTTCTTCCGGTTGACCTGACAGAAGCAACCAACCAGAAAGTTTACAATGCAATTGAAATAGCAAAAAGGTATGATTCGGTAATAAATGTTGTTTCAATATTACTGACAGATGATGATGAGGAAATATATAATCTTGAACTTCAGATGAAACTGATAAAGAAAACCATTGAAAAAGAAAATATTATATGTGCTACTAAATTTATTGAAGCTGTAAAAGGGAAACATAATCTTGCGGAAGTCATAATAAACCATTCAACGGAAGTAAATGGCGATCTTATAATTATTATGATCCAGCAGGAAAGGGGGTTTGTCAAAAGATTTGTGACTTCCACTTCAAATGAGATAATCTGTAAATCTCATGTGCCTGTAATATGTGTTGTCCCTAAAAAAAAGTATGAATATAAAAAATTATCCTCTCAATAATTAATAAAAGCAAAGCATGAGCGAAGAGATATTATGGGCTTTACTGCAGTTGCTTTCAGTGATTGCTAAACAGAAAGAAGGAATATCTTCAGAGGAAAAAGAACACATAGAATCTTTTTTAAAACAGAGATTAAATGAAAGTTCCGTTAAAGAATACCTCCTTATTTTTGATTCTTATCTGAAAAATGATGACGAAAATGCTGTTCCCGTAAATAAAATAAACGTATTAAGCAGGTTCCCGTTTTTAAAAAGATCTGATGAAACCGAAATATATAAAAGAATCAGCAAAGAACTGTCCTCAAAACAGAAGGTGAAAGTAATACTGAGTCTGCTGGAACTGATTAATTATAATAAGACAATAAAACCGAAGAGGATAGAAGTTGTTGATTCTGCAGCAAAAATATTCGGTATTGACAGGGAAGAGCTTGATTCAATAAAACAGTTTGTTTTTAATGAGTCAGTTGATAAAACTGACTTTCCCGAGTTATTAATAATAAGTTCGGAATATAAATCAGGCCTGTATAACAAATTTATTAAAGCTGAAAATTTTGACGGGCTGGTGATAATATTAAGAATCCCGAGTGTTGACATGTATTTTATGAAATATGTCGGTACGGATACCTTATTTCTGAACGATTTGAAAGTAACTCCCGGGCAGATCTATTTGCTCACAAATTCTGGTGAAATAGGGTTTCCACGCCAGAAGAAGATATATTATTCGGAGATAACATTAAATTTTTTGGGTGATTTTTCAAGGACAAAAATATTATTTGAGGCCAGGGATGTTTATTATAAGTTTGCAAACGGACAGGTAGGCCTGAGAGATATAAACATATCTGAGATTTCGGGCAACATGATAGGGATAATGGGTGTCAGCGGGGCGGGGAAAACCACACTGCTGAATTTATTGGCCGGCCTTGAACAGCCTTCATACGGTGATATACTGATAAACAACCTGAATGTTTATGAAAACAAGAATAAGTTTAAGAGAATAATAGGATACATCCCGCAGGATGACCTGCTTATAGAAAACCTTACAGTATTTGAAAACCTGTATTACAATGCGAAACTTTTATTCAGGGATCTGACAGAAAAACAATTGAAAGAAAAAGTATTTGTGACTATCTCAAATCTGGGATTATCGCATATCTCGGATGTAAAGGTGGGAAGCCCGCTTAATAAGAACATAAGCGGCGGCCAGAGAAAAAGGTTGAACATTGCACTGGAACTGATAAGGGAACCCGACATACTTTTTGTTGACGAACCTACATCCGGCCTTTCTTCAAAGGAATCCATGGAGATAATGCAGATATTGAAAGAATTATCCCTGAAAGGAAAACTGTTGTTTGTAGTCATACATCAACCTTCATCAGATATTTATAAACTCTTTCATAAGATTATTTTTCTTGATGAGGGAGGATATCAGATCTTTTATGGTAATCCTATCAAAGCAATAGCATATTTTCAGAAACACATTGTCAAGGCTGAAAATGAAGAATCGGGAATATGCGGCACATGCGGTAATTTAAATCCTGAAAATATAATTGGTATTATAGAAACCAAAACTTTTGATGAGTCCGACAGGTTCACAGACAGAAGAAAAATAATACCCCGGGAATGGAAGCAGATTTATGATGAGGATAATAAAGGGAAAATCATGCGAACCCGCAGGTATGTTTTTGAAGAACTGCCGCTGCTTTCCACAGTCGCATCGAAATTCAGGCAGTTTAAGACTTTTTTTCTGAGAGATTTCTTCTCAAAACTTGCAAACAGGCAATATCTGCTGGTTATCTTTATTGAAGCGCCTGTCCTGGCTTTCGTGTTGTCATTCATCCTGAAATATATCGACAACCTTAAATCAGATGTATATGTATTCAGGGAAAACCAGAATATAATGCCTTACATTTTCATGTGCACCATAATATCCTCGTTTATTGGGTTAATGGTAAGTGCGGAGGAAATCTTCAAAGACAGGAATATCCTGAAACGTGAATCCATTCTTAACCTCAGCAGGAACAGTTATATATTTGCAAAACTCGGATTGCTGTTTTTCCTCTCAGCAATACAATCACTTTTGTTCGTAATAATAGGGAACAGTGTTCTCGAAATAAAAGGAATGCTGTTTGAATACTGGCTCGTCCTGTTTTCAATAGCGGCTTTGTCAAATACTTTAGGGCTGATTGTTTCCTCATCATTTGATTCTGTTGTGACAATATATATAGTGATACCGTTCCTGATCATCCCGCAGATGCTTCTTGCAGGTGCTATGTTCAATTATGACAAGCTTAACAGGTCAATAGGCGGAGGAGGCGAAAAAGTTCCTCTTATTGCGGAATTCATGCCTTCAAGATGGGCTTTTGAGGCTCTGGCCGTTGACCAGTTTATGAACAACAAATATGAAAAGATATTTTATCCGCTGGAGAAAAAAGAAAGCTATTTTAATTACAGGAATGTGTATTATGCCCCGGAACTGAAGAGCATAGTTGAAAATTATAAGAAAAAAAAGTATGTGGATAAGTTGCCTTGCCCTATATCAGAAGACGAACTTATGCTGTTATATAATGAGATAAGCAGGGAAAATAAAATTAACAGGAGTATAAAGTTCAACCGTTTAAATGAGATTAACATCAGGTCTTTTAATGATAATGTTGCAGACAGCCTTTTGTATTATATAAACAGTATTCAGGATTTTTACAGGATACGGTTTAACTATATAAATGAGACCAGGGACAGCCTGATCAATACATTCTTAGATACACCTGCCAAAAGTGCGGCCTTTCAGAAACTCAAAAATTCATATTATAATGAATACCTGGCCCATTTTGTGAAAAATACTTTTACTACCAATCCCATTACTGCAATAAACAACAGGTTGGTTCAGAAAATTGACCCTGTATATCTGGACCCTGCGGATAAAAATATGTTGAATTACAGAACCCATTTCCTTGCCCCGCGTAAAAGTTTCATGGGATATTATTTTCCCACCTTAACAATAAATATTATTACTTTATGGTTATATAATTTTATTTTGTATGTAATTTTGTACTTTAATGTTTTTAAAAGGATAAATTTGTTGTTTGAAAAATATAAGTTGAAGTTAAAGAATTATTTTGGCACTATTTTTTTAAAGATCAGATATCATACATTGCTCGAAAATAAACAAAAAGAATCTTTAAAAAAAATTAATAAGATAAAAAAAAGAACAGAAAAACCTTATTGAAAGTAATATGAAAAAAAGATTATTTTTTCTGATACCGCTCTTATTATCGGGTTTGATAACCTGTAACCTCCCTGATAAAAATGAAGAGGAAAATCTTGATATTGACAGGGGTGATAAGGATGTTTCCAATATTTCCAATATCATGATTGAGGAGATGGTGAAAACCGTTCCTAACCCTGTTGTAATGTCCTTGTTTCTAAGGAACGGAAATATAATGTATTCTTCCTCATTGCTTAGCCCCGTGGAAAATATAAGCAATTACAATAATAATTTCAAAAAGGCATTGAATATCGGTGTTTACGGTACGGACCTGATACATATGAATACATA
>CAZSJF010000251.1:0-4617 GCA_964606705.1 uncultured Bacteroidales bacterium | reverse complement strand
AAGGAAAAATTGTTGCTGTTGAAACGGCTTTCACGAAGACAGAACTTTTTATTGAAAAAAATCAGAAGATACTCACTATCGTTGTCGGTGCAATAGTAGTTATTGTACTTGCCTATATGGGCTATAAACGATATATTGTTGAACCCAGGGAAAAAGAAGCTCTCGGCCAGATGTTTATGGCAGAAAAGTATTTTGAAATTGATTCTTTAAGGCAGGCAGTTAACGGTGACGGCAATTATCTTGGCTTTATGGATATCATAGATGAATACAGCGGAACAAAGGCTGCGAACCTTGCTCATTATTACCTTGGAATATGCTACCTTAAAAAAGGCGAATATCAGAAAGCCATTGATTATCTGGAAAAATTTCATTCAAGTGACCAGATTGTAGGCCCCACGGCAACCGGCAGGATAGGGGATGCATACATGGAACTTGGCAATACTGAAAAAGCTGCCGAATATTATATGAAGGCTGCCAATCAGAAAACAAATAATCTTACTACACCGCAGTTTCTTATGAGGGCAGGATGGGCTTATGAAGAACTGAAGCAGTACGATAAAGCCCTTGAAGCTTATCAGAGAATAGAAAAGGAATTCTATAAAAGCATTGAAGCAAAAGAAATAGAGAAATATATTGCAAGGATGAAGGAGTTGCTGGCAAAAGCAAAGTAGTAATAGTTTCTGTTCCTGTATAAATTTTTATTTAATAAATTCATTTATTGATATGTCTTCCAGCCTGAAAAATCTTTCTGATTACGATAGGACAAAGATTCCTTCTGCAAAAGGTATGAGTTTCGGCATAGTGGTATCCGAATGGCATTATGAAGTAACGGATGAGTTATTAAAAGGTGCTTGTAATACATTAACAGAAAACGGTGTGCTGGAGAAAGATATTGTTACAAGGTATGTGCCCGGAAGTTTTGAATTGCCGCTTGGAGCACAATATATTATTGAAAATGCCGATGTGAATGCTGTTATATGCATAGGATGTGTCATACAGGGCGAGACGAGGCATTTCGACTTTATATGTAATACGGTATCGAATGGCATTTCTCAGTTAAGTCTGGAATATAATATCCCTGTAATTTTCGGAGTGCTTACAACTGACACTTTACAGCAGGCAAAAGACCGCTCTGGAGGCAGGTATGGCAACAAAGGCGTTGAGGCCGCAATATCGGCAATTAAGATGGCAGTCTTATCAGATGAATTATACAGTGATAAATAATTTTTATAAATCTCATGAATGAAGATTTGCGTATCGTATTCATGGGCACTCCTGAATTTGCAGTTGAGTCTCTTGATATTCTTGTAAAAAACAAATACAATATTGCAGGCGTTGTCACTGCTCCTGATAAGCCTGCAGGCAGGGGCAAACAGATACAATCTTCTCCTGTTAAGGATTATGCTGTCAGAAACAAACTCCATCTCCTTCAGCCCGAAAATTTAAAAGATAAGGGTTTTATATCACAGTTAGAATCACTAAAAGCAGATCTGCAGATAGTTGTTGCTTTCAGAATGATGCCTGAAGTCGTTTGGAAGATGCCGTGCATGGGAACATTCAATCTGCATGCTTCTCTGCTTCCGCAGTACAGGGGGGCCGCTCCTATAAACTGGGCTGTAATAAACGGGGAAAAAGAAACAGGTGTGACAACTTTTTTTATCAATAATAATATTGATACAGGAAATATCATACTGTCGGAGAAAATAAAAATTAATCCTGATGAAACAGCAGGAGAACTTCATGACAGATTGAAATCAGCAGGAGCAGAGCTGGTCTTGAAAACAGTCCGTCTTATTCAGAAAGGTGATCATACAACTGTCGGGCAGGATTCTTTAACCAATAATAATATCGGACTTAAGCCTGCTCCGAAAATTTATAAAGAGGATTGTAAAATAGAATGGAATAAAGGGATGCATGAGATATATGATTTTGTAAGGGGTTTGAGTCCATATCCTGCTGCATATACGGAATTATGTTCTCCTGAAGATGAAATGTTATATCTGAAAATATTCAGGGTGTCTGAAAAAAAATCATCGCAGAAAATACAACATGGTGTTATAGACACTGACGGAGAAAGCTTTTTAAGCATTTCGGCTAACGATGGTTATTTATTTGCAGAGGAAATACAACAGTCAGGTAAAAAACGTTTAAATATCAAGGATTTCCTCAGAGGTTTCAAAATTAACAGCAACTGGAAAATTAAAATTCCATAATGGCATATTCCTGCTTTTCTTTAAAATAAGCCCTTTCGGTTGAAGTTATCAACAAACAGCTTGTAGTTATTAACATTCGTGTACATGGTATCTCTGAATCATTATATATTTGTGTCACCAATAAATTTGGAAATTATAAATAAACAATTATTAACCAACAAAAAAAAATTAAAAACATGAACAAAGCTCAATTAATCGACGCAATGGCTGCTGAATCAAAAATCAGCAAAGCTCACGCAAAAAAAGCATTAGAATCATTTGTTAATGCTACAACAAAAACTTTAAAAAAAGGTGAAAGAGTTGCATTAGTAGGATTTGGTTCTTTCTCAATTGCAAAAAGAGCTGCAAGAACAGGACGTAACCCACAGACTGGAAAAGCAATTAAAATTGCTGCTAAAAAAGTGGTTAAATTCAAAGCTGGTGCTGAATTAGCAGGAAAAGTTAAGTAATTAAGTTTTTCTTATTAAATAAAAAGCCCTCTGAGATTTCAGGGGGTTTTTTGTTTTATGACAAACGGTTTTTGTAGTCTTCGTAAGAAAATTTGCGTACCAGTACGAATTTGTCATCTTCTGTCCATATACCTATTGACGGTAATCCTACCCCGTTAAATGTAGTTGTCTTAACCATTGTATAATGTATCATGTCGTCAAAGACAACAATATCACCTTCTCTGAGAGGCTTGTCGAAATAAAAATCACTCATGTAATCACCGGCAAGGCAGCTGATGCCTCCTATCCTGTATGCGAAATTATCCTTTGATTTTTCAGATGCGCTTAATATCTTCGGCTTGTAAGGCATTTCAATGCAGTCGGGCATGTGTGTTGAAAAAGAAACATCGAGTATGGCGGTTTTAATGCCCCTGCTGTCAACAATATCCTGAACGGTTGAAACAAGATATCCTGTCTGCCAGCCCACAGCCTCGCCCGGCTCAAGAATTACGTCAATGTTGTTATACCTCTTGCGGAAATCTTTTATAAGAGAGATAAGATGTTTCACATTATAATCCTTGCGTGTTATATGATGCCCGCCGCCCATGTTGATCCATTTGCACTGTTTTATAAGATGACCGAATTTTTTTTCAACCTGTGCCAGTGTCCTTTCCAGCGCATAGGAATCATTTTCGCATAAAGAATGAAAATGCAGTCCTTCTATGCCTTCGGGTAAAGTATTTTCTAATTTATCAGATGTAATACCCAGCCTTGAACCAGGGATAGCAGGATTATACAGATCGGTCTCCACCTCTTTGTGTTCAGGATTTATGCGTAATGCACATGATATATGGTGTCCTGTGTTTTTTATTTTTGACTTGTATTTTTCCCATTGGCTTAATGAATTGAAAGTGATATGACTTGAGTATTTCATCAGTTCATCAAATTCAGATTCTATATATGCAGGACTGCACACATGGGCCTTGCTTTTCATCTCTTCAAAGCACAGCCTTGCTTCGTTGAGCGAACTTGCTGTAGCACCTTTGAGGTATTCCCTAATCATGCCGAAAGTGCTGAACATGGAGTATCCTTTAAGAGCACAGATGATATCTGCACCTGTTTCCTTCTGAACGCGGTCAAGAATTTCAAGATTCCTGCGCAGAAGTTTTTCTTCTATCACATAACAGGGCGAAGGTATTTTTCTGAAATCTATAGTCATATTAACTTATATCTAAGATTTTATATTAAGTTCTTTTCCGCAAATGATTTGTGGATTATACTGTCCGCATTCAGGGCAGGGGATGACCAGACTATCAATATTAAATTCATGACTGCAACTGTTGCATTTAGCCCTAGCCTGTATTTTAATTAATTTTATTTTTGTTTTTTCCAGGACAGTATCTTTGACTGTGTTTTCCAGCGCGAATTCCAGAGCTTCATAAACTACACCCGACACGTCTCCAACTTCAATTTCAATTTCATGAATAACTGTTGCATTGTTCTTTTTCAGATGCTCCTCTGCAATTTCAATGATATTCTGTGCTATCGTGAGTTCGTGCATAAACGTTTTTAATGATAAAATTTATCAGATATTATCGGAAACTTCCACTTCCTAAATCTATTATCAGCATAATATAAGGAATTGAATATAATACAGAAAAAAATATGCCAGTGATTGAGCAGACTTTGCCTATTATTAAATGAGAATAGGATTTTTGTGTGTATAAAGATGGATTGACTATATATATATGTTTTGTTTTTTTGATTTTGATCATAGAAATGGTGCCTAATATTAGACCTATTAAAGGTAAGGGTATAACTCCAGATGACAATGAAATTATTCCGAATATTGAAATATTTTTATAATCAGGTAGATGCTGCTGGTTTATTTCTGAATTATTCTGGTTATAAATCTCTTTTCTAATATTAGGCACCATTTCTATGATCAAAACAAACAACCAAACACACCCAACACA
>CAZSJF010000250.1:0-4620 GCA_964606705.1 uncultured Bacteroidales bacterium | reverse complement strand
TGTGTTGGGTGTGTTTGGGGTGTGTGTGCAGGATTGCCCTGCCAGATGTATTCGATATCATTGTGTTTAAGGCTGCACAATTCAGCGCCACGCTCTTTTATGGAAATGTTTATGTTTTTGTTTGACAGGCTGTGCATGTTTAAATTGTCAAATAATAAACAAAAGTAATAAAAATCTATCTTTATATAGATATATATTGCCATTCCTGTTAAATTATGTTAACTTTTATCCCACAGCTGTTTCGTTATTAAAAAATTGTTGCTATTTTTGTGAGATTAAGGAAATATAAGATTATGGGAAGAATCCTGGCAATTGATTACGGAAAGAAAAGAGTGGGGCTGGCAGTTACTGATGAAAACAAGATCATTGCCAATGGACTGGATACAGTACATTCAAAAGATGTTATTGCTTATCTTAAAAATTATGTTTCCAAAGAGAATGTTGAATGTTTTGTTGTGGGAGAAGCAAGGCAGATGAATGATGAGGTTTCAGAGTCAGCACGTTTCATTGAGCCTTTTGTCAGGCTTATGAAAAAAGAATTTCCTGACATTCCTGTTGAGAGAGCTGATGAACGGTTTACTTCAAAGATGGCTTTTCAGACGATGCTGGATGCAGGATTAAAAAAGAAAGACAGACAAAACAAAGAGTTGGTGGATAAAATAAGCGCGACAATTATTTTACAGACATATTTAAACAAAATACAAAGATAAAACAATGATACTGCCAATATATGTATATGGAAATCCTGTCCTGAAAAAACAGGGCGATGAAATTGACAAAAATTATCCTAACCTGAAAGAGCTTATTGATAATATGTTTGAGACAATGTATGCTGCAAGCGGTGTAGGGCTGGCAGCCAGTCAGGTGGGGATACCGATAAGCCTGTTCGTCATGGACCCTTCGGTATATGCCGAAGATTTTCCTGAAACCGAAGGATTTAAAAAGGTTTTTATAAATCCTGAAATTACGGAAACAAGCGGGAATATATCGGAATATAACGAGGGATGCCTCAGTTTCCCTCATCTCAGGGAAAATATTCTCAGGGCATCAAAAATAAGGATTAAATACTTTGATGAGAATTTTGTTGTCCATGATGAAACTTACGAGGGAATTATAGCACGAGTAATACAGCATGAATATGACCATACAGGAGGTGTTATTTTTGTTGACAGGATGAACTCTCTTAAAAAATTACTGAACAAAAGGAAACTTACGGATATAAGCAAAGGGAAATTTGAAATACCTTACAAGACAAAAATTTCAGGAAAAAAATAATAAATCATTAAATCATTAAATATTTATGCGTAGATTAAATGTAACATTGATGATTGCGGCAATAACAGTACTGGTTGCCTGCATTTCGCCGGAAAAGAGAGCAATGAAAGATATTGCCAAACTCGAAAAGGAGCTATATTCTGGCTCTTCGGATGCTTTCAACAATGCAAGGGCGCAGAACCTTATAGCGATGTATTTGGATTATGCGGAAAAATTTCCGGGAGATACAAATTCTCCGAATTATATGTTTAAAGCTGCCCTGGTATATATGAACCTTAACCCCCCGCAGCCCAGAAAAGCTATTGAAATATATGATAAAATCATTCTCAAATACGCAGGCTATAAGAGAGTGCCTCAATGTGTGTTTTTAAAAGCAGGTGCTTATGAAAATCAGCTGAAAGATACAGCTAAAGCCAGGGAGGTATATGAGGAATTCATAAAAAAATATCCGAAAAATGAGATGGCTGATGATGCCCGGTTTGCAATTCAGAATATGGGAAAAAGTACTGATCAGATCCTTAAGGAATTACTGGATAAAAGATGGCAGGAAAAACAGAAAAAAATTAATGATAAAGAGCAGGCAAAGAAATGAGCATGAAAACTTTTGTTGCAAAATATTTTTTGATAACTTTTACTGCCGTATTATTATTTGCAGATAATGCTTTGTTTGCACAGAAGTATGACCCAAAAGAAACCGACCAGAAACTTAATGCCGCACTCCAGATAATAAGGTCTGCTTATTTTGACACTGTTAACGAGCCCAACCTTGTAGAGAAAGCTATTATTGAAATGCTGAAGGAGATGGACCCTCATTCAGTATATATCTCCGAAAAAGAAGTGAAAGAAACCAACGAGCCTCTGCTCGGTAATTTTGAAGGTATCGGAGTGTCGTTTAACATTTTTAAAGATACTATCCTGGTTATTTCAGCTATACCGGGCGGGCCCTCTGAAAAATTGGGAATTCTGGCAGGGGATAAGATCGTGAAGATTGACGGTGAAGATGCAACAGGGCGTAAGATAAATAATGATTATGTCTTTAAGAAACTCAGAGGCGATAAGGGTACAGAAGTTAAAGTAAGCATTTTGAGGATAGGGAAAAAGGGACTGATCGATTATAAAATTATCCGCGATAAAATTCCGATAAACAGCATTGATGCTTCATACATGGCTGCCGCTAATATCGGTTATGTAAAACTCAACAGGTTCAGCAGGACATCGGTCACAGAATTTAAAAAATCAATTGCTGACCTTAAAAAGCAGGGATTGAAAAATTTAATACTGGACCTCAGGGGTAATTCCGGAGGGTATCTGGATATTGCCAACGAACTGGCTGATGAGTTTCTGGGCAGCAGGAAATTGATAGTGTTTACAAAAGGATTACATTCTCCCAGAAACGATTATATGGCAACAGAAAGGGGTAATTTTGAAAAAGGCAAACTTGTTGTCCTTATCGATGAGAATTCTGCTTCGGCAAGTGAAATCATTGCAGGGGCGGTTCAGGACTGGGACAGGGGCCTGCTGATAGGCAGAAGGTCTTTCGGCAAAGGGCTTGTGCAGAGGCCTTATAACCTGCCCGACGGCTCTGTGATCAGGCTTACTACTGCCAGATATTATACCCCGACAGGGAGATGCATACAGATGTCTTATTCCGAAGGAGTGGAACAGTATTATAAAAACCTTATGGGCAGGTATAAGCACGGAGAACTGGTAAACCCTGACAGTATCAAGATAGTGGACTCGCTTAAATTTTATACTCCGAACAAAAGAGTTGTCTATGGCGGAGGAGGCATCATGCCTGATATATTCATCCCTCTCGATACGGGATATTATTCAGATTATTATTCGGATTTATGGCGGAAAGGGCTTTTAACTCAGTTCTGCATTGAATTTGTCAATAATAACAGGGATAGCCTCAAAGTGAAGTATCCTGCAGTGAATGATTATATTAAAGGTTTTATCATGGATTCTGTTTTTATGAATAAATTTTCAGATTATTGTGAAAAAGATAGTCTGAAAAAAAACGACGAACAAATGCAGAAATCTTTAAAGTATATTAAAATCTGGATAAAAGCTATAATTGCAAGGGATATGTGGGATATATGCGCAGAATATCAGGTAATTAATAGTATTGATGAATGTTACCTGAAAGCGCTGGAAGTATTACAGGATAATACTTTCAAAAAGATGAACGTGCAGTGGAAATAATCAGTTTATTTGAATCTTCTTAAATCACTTTTTTCAAAAGTCCATTCAGGTGTATAAATGGTTTCTTCGTTTAATTCGTACCATGGGCTGATCGTTTTATTCATAGGGTTCACCAGAATTTGAATTTCCTGTGCAGGCATATAGCTTTGTGCTAAAAGATAAACTTTTTCCGATGTTTTTTTGTTTTCTGCCATATCAACAACAATCACCGCGTGTCCGTACGGATTGCCTTTCTTAATAAAAACATCTCCTGCCTCCATGGATTTTATATTCTCAACGGCTGTTAATTCATCATATAAAGAACCTGTATTTGCATAAGAAAAAATGTAGTCCATATATTTTCTGAAATTCTGATATGACAAATCTCCGTTTGCATAATCTTTGAAATACCTGGGTTTGCCGTCAGACAAAAAGTTAAAATGTATTTCGTCATATTTTTTTTCTTTGTATAAATATTCTCCCCTTAGCCTCATCATAGCGTCAGCACACTGCTGCAAATCTTTACTGCTGATATCCATCTTTATTACAGAAATATAAATATTGTTGTTGATTTTTGGTGATTTGTTATAATACAGCACATCACTGCCAAAAGGTTTTAATTCCAGTGTCCTTAAATATTCTGCAAATGAATTAGTGTCGGCTTTCACTCTCTCATAGCCTTCAGGCGGGTTGAATCTTGTCCCTATTGTTTTTGCGGATTCATTTATTATCTCATTTGTTGTCTCCGTTTCTTCTTTGTTAATGGAAGTATCGGAGTGGTCAATACATTTACTGTTTTGTATACAAGATGAAAAAAATATAAAAATAGAAAATAAAATAATGTATTTTTGCATATGAATTAGATTAATAAACAAAAATAAATAAATTATTAACATAAATTTTTAAATTATGGAATGTTGTACAGGATTAAGCTTAACAGTAATTGTTGTCATTGTGATTCTTGCAGTTTTTGAATACATAATGAAAGGTTTTGCTTTGTGGAAATGCGGCAGAAACAATCACACAGGATGGTTTGTTGCTATTTTTATTA
The DNA here is from genome assembly GCA_964606705.1 of uncultured Bacteroidales bacterium. GTDB lineage: Bacteria > Bacteroidota > Bacteroidia > Bacteroidales > CAZSJF01 > CAZSJF01. The sequence continues at coordinate 110 of CAZSJF010000250.1, read as the reverse complement.
TAAATACAGCAGGAATTCTTCCGCTTATTTACCTGTTAAAATACAGAAATAAAAATACTGAATCCTGAGGACGTTGAGGCCACTTCGGTGTTTCGACAAGCTCAACAACC
>CAZSJF010000249.1:0-4635 GCA_964606705.1 uncultured Bacteroidales bacterium | reverse complement strand
AAAATAGTTACTATTAAGTGATATATAAATTTTATTGTTTTTGAAATTCCTAAAGTCATCCCATCTAATAAATCAATAAATGTATCCAATTCATCTCTATTCAGCGACAATATAACCGCAGCAAGTCCCTTTTCTTCTAAATCTGCTTATAACAATCAAAAAATAGCAATAATACTTTGTACAAAATAGTCTTACAAAGACTATTTTGTACAAAGTATTATTGCTAATTTTTGAATGAAATCATGTCAAAAAAATTAATGAAAAATATCAACCCTGTTGAAAATTATTATAAAACCCAGAAAGAAACAGGTTATGTTCCCCGAAGGGAAGCCACACAGGAAACCTATGACAAAATAGGGTTTAAATCAGGGCTTGAAGTACATCAGCAGTTAATGACAGGCAAAAAACTTTTCTGCAACTGCCCTGCAGGAGTGTACCAGAAAAAAACTCAATATGACGCCGAGCTGATACGCCACATGCGCCCCACATTAAGCGAACTTGGGGAATATGACGGCACTGCACTTATGGAATTCAAGACAAAGAAAGAGATAGTTTATCATATTAAAAACGAAACAGCCTGCACTTACGATGTTGACGACACCCCTCCTTTTCATATCAACATGCAGGCACTGGGAATAGCCATAGAAATTTCATTATTGTCAAAACTTAATATCGTAGGCGAGGTTCACATAACCCGAAAGCAATATCTTGACGGAAGCATACCCACAGGGTTTCAGCGTACCGCAATAATAGGAGTAGAAGGAGAAATCCCTCTGAAAAACAAGAAAGTGCGCTTGATACAACTCAGCCTTGAAGAAGACTCCTGCCGCGAAGTATCGGACATAGGACATGTACGCACTTTTGTTACAGACAGGCTCGGCATGCCGCTTATCGAAACAGTTACATATCCTGACATGACCAACCCTGATGAAGTCAAGGAAGCCTGTAATTATATCCGTTTTCTCGGAAGAAGCACAAATAAAGTAAGAACAGGTATCGGTGCCGGCCGCGAGGATGTGAACGTCAGCTGCAAAGGCGGCAGCAGGGTGGAAATAAAAGGAGTCTCGCATACCAGGTGGATACCGGAACTTACCCATAATGAATGTTTCAGGCAATGGGCTTTGTTACACATAAAAGAAGAATTGTTAAAATGTGTAAAAGAACCGAAAAAATGGAAAACGGAATATGCATACCTTGACTTCGACTCTTTTGAAATTACCTATGAGCCTTTAAAAGTTGCAAGAGATAAAAAACACAAATTAGTGGCAGTGAATCTGCCTGAGTTCAAAGGTATTCTATCACATTTTACCCAGCCCGATAAAATGTTTGCCGATGAGATAAGCGGCAGGCTCAAAGTTATTGCATGCCTTGAAAATCCCAATATGCTCCACACGGAACAACTCAACCAGATCATAACACCGGCAGACCTTGAAATTATTGCCCCCATGCTGAATGCTTCTGAAAATGATGCACAGATAATTATATGGGGACCGGAAGAAGACATGAAAACCGCTCTCGAAACCATCGAAGAAAGGTGTAAAATGGCTTTTGAAGGTGTGCCAAATGAAACACGCAAATCTTTTGAAGACGGAACAACTATTTTTGAAAGAGTCCTTCCCGGTGCCGACAGGATGTATCCTGATACAGACTCCGCCCCTATTCCACTTGAAGATGAGCATATAGAAAAAGCAAGAAAGAACCTGCCTGCCGAAGTCATTGACAGATATAATCAGTTAAAAAAATGGAATGTACCGGAAGACACTTATACTTATATATTTTCCAAAAATATCTATTCAGAAATAGAGAGAATTATCAAAGAATTAAAAATTGAGACTTCATTTGTCGGTACTTTTTTCGGCCATCAACTTAAATTTGTTGAAGGACATTATGAAAAATCCGAAGAATTCAGGTACAGCCAGATATACGATATTTTCAGATATCTTTCAGATAATAAGCTGGACATACTCCTTGCAAGATATATGCTGCCTGTCATATATGAACACCCTAAAATGGATTTTGAATCCGTGCTGACCACTATAAAATTTAAAAAGATCCCGAAAGATAAAATTCTTTCACAGGTGTCATTTTTAAAAGAAAAATTTTCCGAAATAAGAATATCCAAAAAAGAAAATGTCGAGAAAAACTGGATAATGGGGCAGTTAAGAAAAACAGCTGTAGGGAATATATCATTGAATGAACTGGAAAAGTATATATCAAATAATTGAAGTTATAGTAAAAGTCATATAAAATGAACGAAGATTTTTTTCAGGGATACAAAGGCAGAGGGCTGGAGGTATTGAAAAAATACAAGGTGAGAGTATGGGGACAGGCAAAAATAGATACTACCAGAGGGCTGTTCAATGGCACTGTACTGCCCCGTTCCGAAAATGATGATGACAAGCATATAGTGCTTAAAATTGCTACAGGATATAATATCGGCATAGACATTGACACTATCAAAGGAATGGAAGAAGTAGGCTATAAAAAAGCCAATTACAAAATTCCTGAAAAAGAATTCCCTTATAATGAAGGTCGCCCAAAAGTTAAATTATTAGGCACCGGCGGCACTATAGCTTCTGCTTGATTACCGCACAGGAGCCGTTATTCCTGCATTCTCACCGGGAGAATTGTATGGTGCTGTACCTGAACTTGCAGACATCTGCAACCTCGAAACAGAAAAACTTTTTGCCGTGTTCAGTGAAAACATGGGCCCGGAGCAATATAAAAAACTTGCTGTCGCCATAGGCAAAGAAATAGAAAACGGAATAGACGGAATTATGATAGGGCACGGAACGGATACTCTTCATTATACAGCAGCTGCACTTACATTTATGGTGCAGAATCCACCTGTGCCAATTATACTGGTAGGCTCACAAAGATCATCAGACCGTCCCAGCTCGGATGCGGCACTTAACCTGATGCACGCAGCAACAGCCGCAGGACATGGCGATATTGCAGAAGTGCTTGTGTGCATGTTCGGCCCTACATCAGATGAATATGGCTTTCTTCACCGCGGCACGCGCGTAAGGAAGATGCACTCCTCATACCGTTCCACTTTCCGCACTATCGGAGATATTCCGGTTGCAACAGTAACACGTAAAGGCGTTAAACCGCTGAAAACCGATTATAACCACCGCCGTAAAGACAGGAATGTTAAAATAATGCCCTATTTTGAGGAAAAAGTGACAATGATATATTATTATACCAACATGCAGCCTGATGTCATTGATTCTCTTGTTGACTGCGGATATAAAGGAATAATCATCATAGGCACAGGGCTCGGACATGTCAACAAACCCATCTACCCTGCTATTGAAAGGGCTGTTAAAAAAGGTGTTGCCATTTATATGACAGTACAGACCTTATGGGGCTATGTCCACATGTTTGTTTATGATACCGGCCGTGACCTCATGGCTAAAGGAGTAGTGCCTGCCGAAAATATGCTTCCTGAAGTAGCCTATATCAAATTAGGCTGGGCTCTCGGACAAACCAGTGACCTTGAAAAAGTCAAAGAGATAATGCTGACACCAATTAACGGCGAAACAACTGAAAGAGAGCCTTATAACGGCTACCTTATTTACCAGGGAGGCGTACAGGAAGTTGAGAATTTTATCAAAAATGTGCATAAGTAAAAAGGCACTGTATGAGAATAAAAATATTCCTCATTTTAATTTTCACTGCAATAGTTTGTTATTCAAAACCCAACAGGATTGACAGCTTAAAAAATGTATTGAAAACTTTTTCAAATGATGACACTAATAAGGTTAATACATTAAATTCTTTGAGTTAGGAATTAAGGTATTCAAACCCTGAATTTTCTTTCAAATACGCAAAATCCACCCTAGAAATATCTGAAAATATTGAATATAAAAAGGGAACAGGTGTATCATTATATTATACCGGTTTTTATTATTTTAATACTGGCCAGTATATTAAAGCGATGGATTATTATGACAGGGCAAAATATTATGCGGAAATTTCAAATGACAAACACGGATTATCAAGAGTCTTATTCAGCATGGGGGAATTTTATTTATTTCAGGATAACTACGTTAAAGCATTGCGGTATTTTTTCACATCGCTGGAATTAGTTGAGAGCATTAATCTAGAGAAAGGCAAAGTATTTTAATATTCAAAAATAAGGTATGCCTATCTTTGTTTGAAACAACCTGCAATAGCTATGAAATATTATAAAAAAGCCTTAAATACCGCCATTAAGACCAATGATAAAACTTTATTACAAGCCATGTATTCTATGGGAGATGTTTACATGTCCCAGAAAAAATATGATATTAGCCTAAAATATTTTATTAAGGCCTTGAAATACTCATATGAAATAAAAGGGGGAGTGCCTATAAATTATCCATCTCAAAGCTGGTGCAGTCTCCTTCCTGGTTTCCCTGGCTGCTACTTGGTATAATTTCAAATCGAGTACAAAAATACCCACCATTAGGTATGAAAATACCTTTTTATAGGTATTTTCTCATTTGATATTATCCAGACTTTTGTATTGTAAATTTTATCATTAAAAAAATTATTAACCTTTAATAAAAGAAAACTATGAAAAAAGAAACAGAAAAACTAGAATTAAAAAAATCATCAATTGCTAATTTAAACATAGAAAAATTATATAGC
>CAZSJF010000248.1:0-4724 GCA_964606705.1 uncultured Bacteroidales bacterium | reverse complement strand
GGTACCACCAAGCACCCGTATCTGCAAATAAGTTTAGCCCACGCTTGGCGTGAGCATTAACTTGTTATTTACTATTAGTCTTGAAATTTGCGAGATTTCTGAAACAAAAATAAAAGCTAACACTTTTTATTTTCTTAATTTAAAGAACTTATAACTTCAATTAATAAACATATTTTTGCTATGAAGCTTATACAAATATATATAAAATTTGGAAAAATCCTAAGAAAAAAGTTAAAAAAATTAACAGATATTTACTCTGTATATTATACATTTGTAAAATGACGAAGGTAAAAAACAGTAACATAGTGCTTGCAGGCGGGCAGTTGTTTAATGAGTTATCCAATCTTATAGAACAAAGCCAAAGGCAGTTGGTTTCACAAGCCAATAGCACCCTCACTCTGCTTTTCTGGCAAATAGGCAAGCGGATAAATGAGGATATACTGCAAAGTAAACGGGCAGACTATGGCAGGCAGATTGTCGTTACGCTGTCACGACAATTAACTGAAAAATATGGCCGGAATTTTGAGGAAAAAAATTTACGAAGAATGATGCAGTTTGCCGGACAGTTTACCGATATGGAGATTGTCGTTACACTGTCACGACATTTGAACTGGTCGCATTTTTTAGTACTTATTCCTCTCAAAACCCGGGAAGCTAAAATGTTTTATGCCGAAAAAGTGGCTACAGAACTATGGGGTGTCAGGGAACTTCGTAAGCAAATAGATTTAAAGGCTTATGAAAGAGCATCAATAGCAAATATTCAACTACGGAACGAAAATACGGTTACCAAAGATGTATTTAAAGACCCTTATTTTTTGGATTTTCTTGGTTTAAAAGATGATTATCTTGAAAAAGATTTAGAATCAGCTATTTTAAGAGAACTGGAAAAATTCATATTAGAATTAGGCAAAGGTTTTGCTTTTGTAGAACGCCAGAAACGAATGATTATTGATGGTGAGGATTATTATTTAGACCTGCTGTTTTATCATAGGAAACTAAAAAGGTTAGTTGCAGTAGAATTGAAGCTGGATAAGTTTAAGGCAAAATATAAAGGGCAAATGGAACTATATTTAAAATGGCTCTATCGTTACGAAAAACAACCCGATGAACTACCGCCGATAGGATTAATATTATGTGCAGAAAGCAGCAGGGAGCAGGTAGAACTTTTAGAAATGCACAAAGACGGCATCATTGTGGCAGAATACTGGACAGAACTACCACCTAAAAAAGAATTGGAAAAACGATTGCATTCCGCATTGATTGAAGCAAGAGAACAGATTGAAAAAAGAAAACTTTTGAAATAAATTTAACAGCTGACTATAAAGGCAATTATAATTAAACCCTTGACAATACAACAGATACTCATAAAATACTGGGGATATTCGTCTTTCCGCCCTTTGCAGGAAGACATCATCAATTCCGTGATAAAAGGCAGGGACACGCTTGCACTTTTGCCCACAGGAGGAGGAAAGTCTATTTGTTTCCAGGTACCGGCACTGGCAAAAGAAGGCCTGTGCATTGTTATCTCCCCGCTTATTGCTTTAATGAAAGACCAGGTTGAAAATTTAAGAAAAAAAGGGATAAATGCGGTTGCCATATATTCCGGAATGCACAAAAATGAAACGGATATTGTCCTTGACAATTGCGCCTATGGGAATGTGAAGCTGTTATATGTTTCTCCTGAAAGGCTGGCAACAGAATTATTTACCACCCGCCTCAGAAAGATGAAAGTCAACCTCATAGCTGTTGACGAAGCGCACTGCATCTCACAATGGGGATATGACTTCCGCCCGCCTTATCTTGAAATTTCGAAAATACGCGAAATAACCCCCGGTGTTCCTGTTCTCGCACTCACAGCCACTGCCACTTATAATGTGGTGGAAGACATACAGGACAAACTGCAGTTTAAAGAAAAAAATGTTTTCAAAAAAAGCTTTGAACGGAAAAATCTTACATACAATGTAATTGAAGAAGAGGATAAACTCAAGAAATTATTAAAACTGGTGAACTATATGAAAGGCACGGGTATAATATACACCAGGAGCCGCAGAAAAACCGTTGAAATAAGCACCTTTTTAAATAAGAACAACATCTCTTCAGACTATTATCATGCTGGCCTGGCACCGGAAATACGACACAGCAGGCAAAACGCATGGATGTCGGAAAAAAGGAGGATAATTGTTTCCACCAACGCATTCGGCATGGGAATAGACAAACCCAATGTACGCTTTGTGATTCATTTTGACATTCCCGACAGCATTGAAGCTTATTTTCAAGAGGCAGGGCGTGCAGGAAGAGATGAAAAGGATTCCACGGCCATACTGCTGTACTCCAACTCCGACATCATTGAACTGAAAAAAAATATTTCTTTAAGTTTTCCCGAAACAGAGCAGATAAGAAATGTTTACCAGCTTCTGGGAAATTATCTTCAGCTTGCTGTGGGAAGCGGCAGGGATGAAAGTTTCGATTTTGACATCACCGATTTTGCAAATAACTACAACCTGAAACCTCTGACAGCTTATAACTGCCTGAAATTCCTGGAAAAAGAAGGGTATATTTCAATAACAGAAGCATTAAGCAACCCTTCACGCATATATTTCAAAATGAAAAAAGATGAACTTTACCAGTTCCAGGTTGCCAATATATATTATGACAATTTCATAAAAGTAATTCTGCGCTCTTATACAGGATTATTCAACGACTTTGTCAGGATAAGCGAATCAGAACTGGCAAAAAGAGCCGGTATCAGCAAAGAAGAGGTTGTGAAACATTTAAAAAAACTGGAAACACTGAATGTATTAACATACATAGCCCAGTCAGACAAGCCCAGATTAACTTTCTGCAGGGAAAAGCTGGATGCAAAAGATATTTATATTTCTAAAAGCGTATATAAGGAACGAAAAGAAGTGGCTGTCATCAAAACAGACGCAATAATAAACTACGGGACAAAAAACAACAAATGCAGAAGCCAGATGTTGCTCGCATACTTCGGGGAAAGGGACAGTAAACGCTGCGGAAAATGTGATGTATGCCTGAAACGTAACGAACTTGAACTAAGCGAACTGGAATTCGACATTGTCCTTAACCAGATCAAACCCCTGCTTACAAAAAGTGCATACACTATTGAAGAAATAATAAATGAAGTTGAAAATGTTAATGAGAACAAAATAATCAAAGTGATTCAGTGGTTAATGGACAAAAGGAAGGTAGTATATAATTCAAATAATAAACTCACATGGCTCAGATGAAAATCAGAAAAGAATTTTATCTGCAGGATGATGTTGTCATGATAGCCAGAAAACTACTGGGCAAATATCTTTTCACCCGCATGGATAACAAAATAACAGGCGGCATAATAACAGAAACTGAAGCTTACGCAGGAACAACAGACAAGGCTTCACATGCATACAACAACAGAAGGACAAAAAGGACGGAGGTAATGTTTGCGGAAGGGGGTGTTGCTTATGTTTACCTGTGTTATGGGATGTACCCGTTATTTAATATTGTCACAAATAAAAAAGACATACCTGACGCTGTACTCATAAGAGGAATATTTCCGGCTGAAGGAACAGCAACGATGCTTAAAAGAATAAAAAAGGATAAACTAACTGCTGATTCATTAAATGGTCCGGGAAAAGCAGCCATGGCATTAGGAATAAACTGCACACATTCATCAGCAGACCTGACAAAAAGTATAATATGGCTTGAAGACAGGGGTATAAAAGTCAGAAAAAACGACATTTTTATTACCAAACGCATTGGCGTTGACTATGCAGGAGAAGATGCCCTTTTGCCTTACAGGTTCATTCTGAAAGAATCATTCTTTGCGGATAAGGACCAATTTTGTCTCTGATAATTCGGAAATCAGGTATTTTGCCTTAGCATTATTTTCAATAAATGTAATGGTGAGTTCACCGGTCTTTTTATCAAACTCCCATGTATTATTCATAACATATTTGCTTTTTTCCGAAGCGCCCCTGTAATCTACGGAAGAAAAATGGAGTTTATTGTCTTTTTTATCAAAAATCCAACTGTTCTTTTCCCCTATATTACATTCTTCCTGAAAATCCACATATTTATCAAACCTTTGAAATTCTATCGTATCCTTTATAGTTATCTTGCTATAATATTCACATATCAGCCATGTTCCGCTGATACTATTAATATCCCCCACCTGGGCATATATAAATCCCGAACTAAAAATCAAAACAAAAAAAACACCTAATCTGAGTCTCATCCTATCCCCCTTTTACCGGCATAATACAAAAAATGTTCCAAAATATCACCACTCAAATCTATTAAATTAATTTTATTATAACAATAGTTCAGTAATTTATTATGAACATATTCAACTATTGACAATAATTTCTCTGCGGAACTCTGCGAAAACCTCTGCGAACCTCAGCGGTTAAATTTTTACCGCAGAGAGCCACAGACCTGTCTGCCCAGCATGCCTGCCAGCAGTGACAGGCAGAGAAGACACAGAGAACCGCAGAGTTAAAAAATTTGAATAATAAAATGCAACTTAGTCTAAAACCTGAGTTTGCAAAAAATAGGCACATAATTTAACATAACTGATAATCAATATTTTATAAACTAAATAAGATTAATACTCATCTAAAATTATTAACGAACCATTGTTATAAAAATATTTTTTTTATTTATATTATTCAGCAACCTCTTTTTTATTATTTTTACACCAACAACCAAACACACCCAACACA
>CAZSJF010000247.1:0-4749 GCA_964606705.1 uncultured Bacteroidales bacterium | reverse complement strand
GCGACTACGGCTTCTTCTGGTCGGCTACGGAGTACGCTAGCTCTTACGCATGGTAGCCCATGTATTAGGACTTTGCCAATGTGTTGTGTCGGTTTCTTTAAGTTTACCGCCGGCAACATCTTTGCCTCCCAGATAGGTTATCAGTGTTGCCCACTCGGCATCGGTGGGTACATGCCATCCTTCAGGGGCAAGTCCTCTTTTGTCGTTTACTGCATACCAGTTATAAAGTTTGCCGTATATTTTTCCATTTTTCGGGTCATTGTTGTAATAACACCAGACAGGTTTGCCTTGTTTACCTGCCTTTTCCCATTCTTCATTCGTTATGGCTTCAGGTATGGGGTTGCCATTTCTAAATGTGCTTACATCAAGGTTTTTTGCAGACCAGGTTTGTGTGCCTATTTTTATTCCTTCCAGATCATTATCATTGTTGTTCTCCTTTTTTAAAATATTTCCTGTATTATTCCCATATAAAAATAAAAGCACAGAAGCTCCAATTACTGTGATGATTGTTTTTGTTTTTTTCATGTTTGTTTGTTTTTAATTCAACTCTAAACTCCCAACTCCAAACTTTTTTAATTAATTTAAAACATCTCCCCGCAGGCTTCTAAATCTTTTTCTCGCCTCCACGACATACAGGCTGCCCGGGTAATCAACGAGTATCTTCTGGTATAATTCCATTGCCTTGTTCAGATCATTAAATTTATACTGATTCAATTCCGCCAGCAAAAATAAAGCATCATCTGCCAGTATATCATAAGTGTAATAATCAACTACTTTCTGCAGCAGGCTGTCGGCCTCATTGAAAAGTCCCTGCTTGAGTTTTATATCTGCCTTTTTAAACAGTACTTCGTCTGAGATAGGATGGACAGAGATAGTTATACTTATAGAATCCAGTGTTTTCAATGCCTCATCATATTTATTCTGAAATTCCAGAAGTTCCGCTCTGGCATATATTTTTAATGCTGTTGTTGAACTGTCAACATCTATGTTCTCACTTATCAGCAGTGATAGGTCCATGGCATCGTTTGCTATCAGTTTTGAAGTGGCTGCTTTTAGCACATCCAGCTGTGCTTTGGCCCACCCAAATTCACCGATATAATATGACAGTTTCGCATTTTTAAATTTTGCCTGAGATCCTATGGGTTCATTCTTAAAAGCCTTTTCCACCTGAGAATACAGCAATGTTGCCTCCCACACCTCTCCTTTCATAAGCATGATATCGGCAAGTTCAATCTTACATTCGGCCTGAATAGCGGGTTTCACATTGTTCAGGCTTATAGCGGTATTCAGCAGTTCAACAGCATCGTCTTCCTTGTTTAGATAAAAGCCCTGCAGGTGTGCAAGGTCATTGATCAAACTGATGGTTTCTGAATTTTTTCCCAGTTCGTCAAGTGTTGATATGTATTCTTTTTCCAGTTCTGCCAACTCTTTTTGGCCGTAGTTGAATGTATTTGTTATTTTTAAAAACTGTGCATTTAACAGGCCTGCTTTGCTGTCAACATAATAATAATTTTCTCTTCCTTTGCTGATGATGTATTTATACGCCTTTATCGCTACCTCATAATCTCCGTTTGACTGGCTGAGCGCGGCAAGTTTAAAAATCCTTTCCCCGTCTTCATTGAATCTTCTGTCGAGAGATTTGGCCTGAATGAAAGCCGATTCGAAATCTTTCTGCTGTATGGCGTACCAGAGCAGCATCTCCGAATAAAAAGTTTCGGAAGGATTTTTCTGAATGCGGCTTAGCAGGGTTGTTTTTAATGCAGTGCTTATTTTGTTGTTAACGTCGGTTTCCAGTTTCATCTGCAGGGTATTCTGAACATTGGTAAGATACGACGGGTCAAATTCAATCATGTTAAGATATTCATTGATCATGTTTTCATAGTCCTGTTTTTTTTCATATATTTCAGCCAATTCCATGCAGAAGGGATAAATGTTTTTCAGGAGTTTGCGCCCTTTTTCATAAGTTTTCAGTGCATAATCCACCTGCTCTCGCATCATGAAAGCGTTAGCCAGGTCTGTCACCTGTTCCCTGTCAGGGCCTAATTTGCTTATGCCATCTTCATATGTCTTTTCAGCTTTCTGTTCGTTGCCGGACTGTCCGTAAACATAACCAAGGTCAACATAATATTTTAAGCTGAACGGATCCTGCTTGATATTTTTTCTGATAAGTTTTTCCGCATCTTTATAATTCTCAGTCTTAAGCAGGGAGTTCAGGAAGCACGAATAATAATATGTATCGGGTTTTTTATTGTAAAGCTCTTCATATAATACGGCTGCTTTTTCATATTCTCCGTTCTTAAAGTATTGCGCAGCGAGTTCTTCCTTGGTCCCCGTTTGAGTCAGGGCAACAAGAGGGATCAATATGAGCAGAACGACGGTATTTATAATTATTTTACTTGAGTTTTGCATGATTAAAGTCAACGTTAATATTGATTATTTTATTATAAATATATCTTTTTCACATAGAGTGTAAAGATTTTTTTATTTTCTTTCTTTTGTCTTGACACAAAAGAAAGAGACAAAGAAAAAGTCAAGACTGTTTGACAATTTTTTATTTTCTACGGGTCGCCTCATCCACGCGATACAAGCCAGCCAACACACGTATCCACCTTGTTTTCTGTATCGCTTACTTATGCCCGACGCTGTGAGGCTTCCCTTGAAAATCTACAAAATTTTCAAAAGGTCGCTTTTTAATGAAATTCAATATTGTCAATATATTTAAAATCATGCAAAAGTTAAGTTGTTTTAGTCATCGTCAAATTCTTCATTTGCCGGCTTTTTGTTTTTTAGCAGGGTTTTTCAGCGATTTGGTTTTCATATCACCGATTATTTCAAGCATTCTGGAATTACACTTGTTGAATATAGCGGCAGATTGCCTGAGGCTTGATGTCCTTGCAATAACTTCATGGTGTAAAAAGCCGATAGCTTGCTTTTCAGTATTAATATATTTTGAATAATCCTCTTTAGAGATGATATTTCTTTTCACGTCTTTTTTTAGTGATTCGAGTTGATTTCTGGAATATTTTAACTCTTTTCTGAAGCTGTCATAATCTTCAATATATCGTTTAAAGCCCTTTTTGATTGAGAAATACTGAGTTATTACAGGCCATGTTTTGTCATCCTTGCCGCCATCGTTATATTTTTTATAATCTTCAAGGTTCCGGCTGAATATAGATTGATATTTTTCCACATCAGAAAAATTCACGGTATCCAGAGCTGTCTTAATACTGTCAAGCAATGTATTTAAACTGTCGATTTCTGCAATTCTTTTCGTTTTTTCTTTATGGTTACAGCCAAGTATAACTGTTAATACTGCTACTGAAACTATCAGATATTTTTTCATGTATTTTCAGTTTATCATGTCAAAACCTGTATAAGGAACCAGTGCTGCGGGGATTTTAATTCCCTGTGCAGTCTGGTTGTTCTCGAGCATGGCGGCCACTATTCTGGGGAGTGCCAGGGCGCTGCCGTTCAATGTATGTGCCAGCCTGATGTTTCCCTCGTTATCTTTGACCCTGAGCTTCATCCTGTTTGCCTGGAATGTTTCGAAGTTTGAGATGGAACTTACTTCAAGCCATTTGTTCTGTGCGGCAGAAAAGACTTCCATATCATAAGTCATAGCTGATGCAAAACTCAGATCGGCTCCGCAGAGCTTAACTATCCTGAATGGCAGTTCAAGTTTCTGAAGGAGTGATGCGACATAATTTTTCATCTCTTCGAGGGCATTATATGAATTTTCAGGTTCCTGCACCTGTACTATTTCCACTTTGTCAAACTGGTGCAGCCTGTTCAGCCCTCTCACATCTTTTCCGTAAGAACCCGCTTCCCTTCTGAAGCAGGAGGAATATGCAGCTATTTTAACAGGCAGTTCGCCGGTTTTAAGGATGACATCCCTGTATATGTTTGTAATAGGCACTTCAGCTGTTGGCACAAGATACAGGTTGTCCAGTTCCAGGTGATACATCTGCCCTTCCTTGTCAGGAAGCTGCCCTGTTCCGTATGCAGATGATTCATTCACAACAACAGGAGGCTGGTATTCTGTATATCCGTTCTGTACGGCAGAGTCCAGAAAAAAGTTGATGAGGGCTCTCTGTAATTTTGCCCCTTTGTTTTTATATACCGGAAATCCTGAGCCGGTGATCTTATTGCCTAATTCAAAGTCAATGATATTGTATTTTGCAGCCAGATCCCAGTGTGGCAGTGCTTCTTTTCCCAGGGCCGGGATATTTCCGCATTCTTTTTCAATGACATTGTCGAAACTGCCTTTTCCTGCGGGAACCGAACTGTGCGGGAGATTTGGTACCTGCAGCAAAATCTCATTGGGCTTGCCCTTTATTACGCCTAGTTCCTCATCCAGCAGTTTTGACTTATCCTTCAGGATGGTTGTCTGCTGTTTCAGTTCGTTTGCACGTTCGGTTTCCCCTGTTTTATACAGGCTGCCTATCTCTTTAGCCAGAGAGTTGGATTCGGCCAGAACATGTTCAAGAGACCTCTGCGTTTCACGGCGCTTTTTGTCTAAATCCAGAGCTTTTGTTATCAGCTTGGTTCCTTCAAAATTTTTAACAGAAAGACGGTTGATAACATCTTCCTTATTTTCCCTGATAAAATTAATTTCTAACATATTACAATATATTGAGGAGGTAAAAATACTAAAAATTTTGAATATCGGGGGGTGAGAAATTACAACAGGTTTATGACAAATTGCATTATGTTGTTATTTCCACCCCAAAACCAAACACACCCAACACA
>CAZSJF010000246.1:1734-4777 GCA_964606705.1 uncultured Bacteroidales bacterium | reverse complement strand
TGTGTTGGGTGTGTTTGGGTTTTTTGTGGAAAAAGGACAGCTTGTTGTCAAAACAAAAGGCAGGATACAGGATAGAAATTCTTCACACGTTACTTTGTCTGAACCTGTGGATCTGGACATGCCTTTTGTTATACTGGTTGACAATGAAAGTGCTTCTGCTTCCGAAATTGTTGCAGGTGCAATTCAGGATATTGACAGAGGGATTATATTGGGACAAAGAACTTATGGAAAAGGCCTGGTTCAGAATGTAGTCCCGTTAAGCTATAATGCACAGTTGAAAATAACTATTGCGAAATATTACATACCGAGCGGCAGATGTATTCAGAAAATAGATTATTCAAAAAAAGACAAGAACGGAAAATTTGAAAAAGTTCCGGACTCATTAATAGCAACTTTTAAAACAAAGAAAGGCCGTATTGTGCATGACTGTGGAGGCATAGACCCTGATGTTATCGTGAAACCTAAAAAATACAGTGAAATATGCGGAGATATGGTAATTAAGTATATGTTTTTTGATTTTGCCACCAAATACAGGGATGAACATGAATCTATCCCTCCTGTGAGGGAATTTGAGATCACCGATGGGATTTATAATGACTTCCTGAAGTTCCTGGAATCGAAGAACTACAAAGATACTACTTATTACGAGCAGTTGTTGAAGAGGTTAAAAAGTACAAGTGAAAAAGAAGGCGATTTCAGCGACATGGAAAAAGAATATGAGTCTTTATATAATAAAATTGTGGAAGTTAAAAAGAATGATATAGTTAAATATAAAACAGAAATTAAAAGATTGCTGAAATCGGAAATAGTGTCAAGATATTATTTCCAGAAAGGCATGATCGAAGCAGCACTCCCCGATGATATCGAAATCAATGAAGCTGTAAAGATACTGAATGATAAAAAATTATATACATCTGTCCTTGACGGAACCTATGTTAAAAAGGAGATCAATACAGATGATAATGAAAAAGAAAATGATGACAGTACAATAATTGATGATTCCGGTAACTAAAGGTGTTACGGAATTCCTACAAATATTATATGCTTTTTAAAAACAAAATAAATCATTCTTCCGTTTATTTTTTCGCCTTATCCCTTATGATGGCAGGGCTTCCCCTCTCTGTGTTCCTTATGAGTATTTCACAGTTCATTCTTGCAGCTAACTGGTTAATTGAAGGGAATGTAAAACAGAAGTTTCAGAAATTTTTTAAAAATAAAGCAGCACTGGCATTAAGTTCCCTGTTCCTTATTCATATAGCAGGGTTGTTATATACAACAGATTTTAATTATGCCCTGAAAGACCTCAGGATAAAACTGCCTCTGCTGGTCTTGCCTTTGATACTGTCAACGACGGAAAATTTAAAAAGAAAAAAGTTCAACTATTTATTGCTGATATTTATTGTATCCGTGCTGGCAGGAACTTTTGTGAGCACTTATGTCTTTTTAAGAAATGAATATGTTGACATAAGGCAGATATCTGTCTTTATATCTCATATCAGGTTCAGCCTTATGATATGTATTGCTGTTTTTATACTGGGTTATTTTATTTTTAAAGACAAGAATTTTAACCTGAAACAAAAGATTTTATTTGTTGTTGTTTTTCTATGGCTCGTTTTTTTTCTGTTTATCATGGAGTCCATCACAGGAGTTGTACTTATGCTGTGTGTTTCTTTAATGCTGCTCTTTACGGTAATATTGAATTTTAAGAATATCTGGTTGCGGTTTGCATCATTGCTGCTGATTATTTTAATACCTCTTTTATCGTTCATGTATATTTTTTCTGTTATAAAGGATTTCAGAAAAATCAATTCCGTTGACTTCAGTAAACTTGAAAGATATACTTCCCATGGAAATCCTTATTACCATGATACTTTAAGCAACCAGTTTGAAAATGGCAATCATGTGTGGCTGTATGTGTCGTGGGAAGAACTGCAGAATGCATGGAATGTAAGGAGCGGGATAAAATTTGACCGTTTGGACCTGAAAAAGCAGGAGATAAGATATACCCTGGTAAGATTCCTTACTTCAAAAGGCTATCGTAAAGATGCTGATGGCGTCAGTAAGCTGACAGATGATGAGGTGAAAATGGTGGAGCGTGGATTGTGCAATGTCAATTACAGTAAAAAAATAAGTATTAAACCCAGAATTGAGCAGATACTGTGGGAATATGAGAATTACAGGAACAATAGTAACCCCAATGGCCATTCAGTTATGATGCGGCTGGAATATTGGAAAGCTTCCGTCGGTATTATAAAGGATAACTGGCTGATTGGAGTCGGAACAGGCGATATGAATATAGCTTTTAAAGATTATTATAATAAGACAAAGTCTCTTCTTGAGGAAAAAAGCAGGCTGCGTTCGCATAACCAGTACCTGTCAATATTTGTCGGGCTGGGTATGATAGGATTTTTAGTCTTTATTTTCTCCTTGTTTTACCCGCCTTTTGTTACTAAGAAATTTGGCGATTACTATTACCTGGTATTTTTTACTGTTGTTATTTTATCTATGATAAGCGAAGACACCATTGAATCGCAGGCAGGGCTGTCATTTTACGCTTTCCTGAATTCATTTTTCTTGTTTGGTGAAAAGTCTGAAAATTAAGCCTTTTGGATATTTTTTATTATTTGCATGAATGCTCTTTACCGTAGTATTCTTCAAGTACCTTAATGTTATCTTTATATATTTCATAATACTGAGGAAGCATTTTAACGCCGTATTTATGTCCTCTGAAATCGAAATCCTTTATTTCCGATATGCCTAAACTGGAATTGTAGGGTGGATTTATAATTATACTGCCGTCTATCAGCGGGTGTATTCCAAAAACTCCGTATATAATTGCTTCCATTCCTCCTCCTGCTGATACTTCCAGAGGCATGGATGTCAGGTCTTGGAAAGGCCTGTCTGTCCTGGGATTTTGTGAGAAGTAAGGGAAATAATCTGTATATCCGATAAGGCGTTTTAATACTTCCCATCCAAGGTCAGCATTACCTGTTTTATATAAATTTTTCGAAATACGGCTTGGCATTCCTATATATTGTCCGCC
>CAZSJF010000246.1:0-1724 GCA_964606705.1 uncultured Bacteroidales bacterium | reverse complement strand
ATAGAATCCGAATTTTCCAAGAAAAACGCTATCTTTTATATGGCTTAAGATTCCCTGCAGTTGTGTGCTGCTGACAGATTCAGATCCTAAAGCATCAAACAGGTGGTATGTCCATATTGGTGTTTTAGAGCCGTCAGGATAAAGGTTTTCATACCAACCGAGCTTTTCATTCCATAGCTTTTCATCTATCAGTTTATGAAGCTGGTCTGCCCATTCATTGAATTTTTCCGAGTCTTTATCTTTTTTCATTTCCGCCCATTTGGACATTTTTCTGTAATAATCCACTGCAAGTATATTTATGACAGGTACAACATAATTATAACCGTCGGTGCGTATCTCAAGCAGTTTCTCTGTTGAATATCCCAGGTCAATAAGTCCGTCTTTATTGCCGTATTTATCGTGAAGTTCATACGCCCATCTTTTCATCCATCCATACACAGTTGTATCTCCTGATATTTCATCCAGAATATTCATGCTGCCGGTATAAAGGCTGTATGATTCGATCATTGTTTTAAGGGCGAACGGTTCCTGTATATACAGATTATTACCCATAGCTCCTCTGTAGCTGATATATGTTTGTTTCATTTTTCCTTCGCTGAGATCGATTTTTACAGCTTCTTTAAGGCTTTCGGGGTCAAGCATTGCCATGATATCTGATGCAAATGAATTATCCCAGCTTATTGTAAATGCCCATGTGCCTACAGACCAGAATGGGTTAACAATAAAATCATCTCTTTCCCACCTGCACATCAGCATAGGAAGAAGGCTCCTGTAATAAAACATTTCAAGCTGTTTGTTTTCACTTTCCAGTTTGGGCAGTTTATTTGCAGCCCAGTCAAGCGTGTTGCAGGTATGCTCATAAGCTTTCTGCATTCTGAGTTTTATGTCTTCCTGATATATTTCAGGAGCTTTTTGTGAAACAGGGACTGGCTGAACTGCAAAACAGAATTCTTGTTTTTTATGGGGTTCCAGAGCGATTTCAAATCCATCTTTGTTTGTTGCTTTTATGTCGGAAGATACTCTTACAAGCAATTGTTCACTTGAAATAGTGAAAGGGTCTGTTTGTTTAGGTATATCAGAGAGTTTATTGTTCTCATCTTTGTCAGAACCCGAAGATACCATAGATAATGCTCCGGCGGTTTGCCGGGGGCTAAGGGTTATATTTAATGAGGAATCGGTGCGGTTTTCAAACTGGATTTTAATGAATATCTCATCTTTTTCAGCTGAGACAGAAGTCCAGGTTTTCATGCTGAAAGATATCCAGTGCCCTTTGTATTGCTTGTGGAAAGTTCCGCTGCGGTAATATTGGTTTGGCTGCCATATCTCATCCTGTGTTACCATTGCGAACGGGGATTTAGGCCTGAAATTTGTACCTAATGGATTGAATCCCTTATATCCCCTTATATAATTGTCCCACATTTCCGGTATATTATCCTGTATGGTAATGCCATCTTTCATGTCAATGATGTTGAGATAAAAATCGTAATCCGATATGCTCAACGGGTCGAATTTTATACTTCTGAAACCTGTCATGCTGTATTGTTTCGGATTTACATATCCCCTGTTATTAAATAATAATACATGTTTGTCTTCAAAATTTATCTGATCCCTGTTCATTGACAGCATTTCAGGGGTTAATTTTTTTTCGGTATTCTGAGCGTATATTTTGCCGGTATTAGATAATATCAGGAGAGAGAACAATAAAATAATATTCAAAAAAAATC
>CAZSJF010000245.1:0-4794 GCA_964606705.1 uncultured Bacteroidales bacterium | reverse complement strand
AGTTTATTCAAGCCCTCCTGTAGATTTGGGAGATGATATGGTTTTATGTTCAGGATCACTTACTTTGGATGCCGGTGCCGGGTTTTCAGATTATTTATGGCAGGATAACAGCACTAACCAGACATATACTGTTTTTCATCCGGGGGATTCTATTAATATTGTTATAATTTATCCTTATTCGGTTGAGGTTTCAGATGCAAATGGATGTACAAATAAAGATACTGTAGTTGTTACATCAACTAACAGATTATTGGATATAGGTAATGATACTGCTATTTGTGATAATAATTCAATTATCCTTGGTCCCGGTGTAACTTTTGCCGGAGGATATCTGTGGCAGGATAACAGTACCAATAATTCATTGACAGCACAAACAACAGGTTTGTATTGGTTAAGGGCTACAGATGATTTCGGGTGTACATACCGTGATTCGGTCAATTTAACAGTTACCACTAATCCTGTTATTGATTTAGGCAATGATACTCTCATATGTGCAAGTACGATTACTTTAAATCCTGAAGGAGTATTTGATGAATATCTATGGCAGGACGGCAGTTCATCACAAACATATCTTATCACAACAGCAGGTGTTTATTCATTGGAAGTTACTGACAGCAATGGATGTATTGCTGCAGATGATATCAGAATAAGCAATTGTTCCGCACTGGTATGGGTGCCTGATGCTTTTACACCTAACGGTGACGGTAAAAACGATTACTTTCTGCCAATACTTGTAAATGTTGATGAATACCACATATATGTTTATGACCGCTGGGGGCAGATGGTATTTGAAACACAGGATATGAGTAAATACTGGGATGGAAATTTTAAAGGAAAACAATGCTCTGGCGCTGTTTATTCATGGATCATTTTATATACTTCCGATGGTTCCGAACTGAAAAAGTATGGGCATGTTTTATTGATACGATAGATTAATTATCTTTCCGTAATTCTTTTCTGATATTTTATGTTCTTTTGTTTTTTGCTTGTTTAAAGAAGTTTTATGATAAATATTTTGCTTTTTACAAGGTGATATATAACTTTGTGTGTTGCTTGTTTGGGATATTAATAATTAATTTATGAAAATCTGCAGGATTCTTTTTCTTATTCTTTTTCAAATAATTTTTTTTCAGGTTTTTTCTCAGCAGGATGAATGGACATGGATGAATGGGGATAATTTTGTAAATTCAGCAGGAAATTACGGCGTACAAGGTGTTCCGAATACCAGCAATACACCTCCCGGTATTTATGAAGCTTGCGAGTGGACAGATTTGCAGGGAAATTTCTGGTTGTTCGGCGGATACAAAAATCCCGGTATGTTAGAAATGAGTGATTTGTGGAAATATGACCCTACTACAAATCAGTGGACATGGATTAAAGGGCCTGGTATTACCCAGCAGGCAGGGGTGTATGGCACACAGGGTGTTTCTTCAATAACCAATAGTCCGGGAGCAAGAGGATGGGGGTGTATGACATGGACAGACTCACAGGGTTATCTTTGGCTTTTTGGCGGCTGGGGTTGGGATGTGAACCATGAGTTCGGACAGTTAAATGATTTATGGAAATACGATATATCTACAAATGAATGGACATGGATAAAAGGAAGCAATATAAGAAACCAGCTTGATGTTTACGGAACAATAACTGTGCCCGATCCTGCCAATTGTCCCGGCGGCCGCAATGAAAATGCATGTACATGGACTGTAAATAATGAATTGTGGTTTTTTGGCGGAGAAGACGTCAATAATGACCATAATGACCTCTGGAGGTATGATATTGCCACAAATGTGTGGACATGGATGAAGGGTACTAAGCTTACTAATCAACCCGGAGTATATGGGACTAAAGGAGTCCCTGACCCTGCAAATGTTCCGGGTACAAGAAGAGCATATTGCAGATGGAAAGACAGTAACAACAATCTCTGGTTGTTCGGCGGCTATAACAGCGGCAACAGATTTAATGATTTGTGGAAATATGATATGCTGACAGGTAACTGGACATGGATGAGCGGTACAAATGTTATGAATGCTCCCGGAAATTACGGGACATTAGGTGTTCCGTCTGTCAATAATATACCGCCTTTCAGCATGGAAAACAGGGCGTGCTGGGTTGATGACTGCGGTAATTTCTGGGAGTTCGGTGCTGAAGGACGTAATGACCTGTGGATGTATATTGTTGCTACTAATGAATGGGCATGGATGAGTGGAAGCTCTTCCCTGAATCAGCCGGGTGTTTACGGAACAGAAACTGTTCCAAGTCCTCTTAATATGCCTGGTGCGCGTTCAGGTTCCGTGTCATGGAAAGATAAAAACGGATATCTGTGGTTTTTCGGAGGGTTGAAAGCCACAGGACTTGCAAATGATCTATGGAGATATGCTCCTGTTATTACCGTTAATAATGATACAAGTGTATGCACGGGCGACAGCGCCAAACTTCATGTCATAGGTGGAGTTAGTTATACTTATACATGGGCACCTGCAAATACGTTAACCGACCCTAATAGTTCTGACCCTGTTGCTTTTCCAACGGTTACAACACTTTATAAAGTTACTGCTACTAATATTTTTTGTGCGGTAATAACCGATTCTGTTTTGGTCACAGTAACACCTAATCCTGAAATATTATGCGAAGACACATCTGTTTGTAAGGATGACGCTGTTGTCCTTCAGGCTGGCGGCGGTACGAATTATTCATGGAACACGGGAAGCACAGTTTCTTCAATAACCGTATCACCTCAGAATACAACAATTTATACAGTAACAGGTACAAATGGCAACTGTTCATCTACTGATGAAGTAGTGGTGACGGTAAATCCATTGCCATCTGTTAATATCGGGAATGATACTATTGTATGTGCAGGTATAATTACTTTGAATCCCGGGAACGGATTTGTGGGTTATTTGTGGCAGGACGGCAGTACATCGCAGACTTATTCCGTTACATCAGCAGGCGTTTATTCTCTGGAGGCTACTGACATTAACGGATGTATCGCTATTGATGATATCAGAATAAGCAGTTGTTCTTCCTTGGTGTGGGTGCCTGATGCTTTTACGCCTAACGGCGACGGGAAAAACGATTATTTTCTGCCGATGCTTGTAAATGTTGATGAATACCACATATATATTTATGACCGCTGGGGGCAGTTGGTATTTGAAACAAAGAATATGAGTGAATACTGGGATGGGAAATTTAAAGGAGAGCCATGTCCCGGCGCTGTTTATTCATGGCTTATTTTATATACTTATGAAGGCTCAGAATTGAAGAAATACGGGCATGTTTCTTTGATACGGTAAATCAGTAGTTATACTTGTCTTTCCATAATTTTTTTAAGGAATTCCGTATATCGTTCTCTCTTGCATTATTCTGCGGATCGTAAATTTTTCTGCCTTTTATTTTATCAGGCAGGAATTCCTGAATTACAAAATTATCCTTGTAACTATGGGCATAGAGGTAATCTTTTCCGTAGCCGATATCTTTCATGAGTTTTGTAGGCGCATTGCGTATGTGCAGTGGTACAGGCAGGTCGCCGGTTTCATTAACGATATTTTCCGCATCGCTGATTGCCATATATGAGGCATTGCTTTTTTGTGATGTGGCCAGATAAACAGCGGTTTGTGAAAGTATTATCCTGCTTTCTGGAAAACCTATTTTTTTCACAGCTTCAAAGCAGCTGTTTGCAAGGACAAGTGCTGTCGGATTGGCATTGCCTATGTCTTCGGAAGCGAGAATAAGCATCCGTCTTGCTATGAATTCAGGGTCTTCGCCTCCCTGTATCATGCGTGCAAGCCAGTAAACAGCAGCATTGGGGTCGCTGCCCCTCATGGATTTTATAAAAGCGGAAATGATGTCGTAATGCTGTTCGCCGTTTTTGTCATACAGAGCTATATTTTTCTGAATGTAGTTTATTACTTTCTCGTTGGTTATTTTTATGTCATTGCTTTCATCAGAATTAACGACAAGTTCAAACGCATTGAACAACTTTCTTGCATCACCACCTGAAAGCCTCAGCAATGCTTCGGTTTCTTCTATGGTAATTTTTTTGTTCTTCTGTTTTTCTTCCTCTGCAATGGCAGATTTTAACAATGTCAGCAGATCTTCTTTTTCAAGGGATTTAAGGATATATATCTGGCAGCGCGACAGGAGAGGAGATATTACTTCAAAAGACGGGTTTTCTGTTGTTGCACCTATTAAAGTTACTGTTCCTTTTTCAACGGCTCCTAAAAGAGAATCCTGCTGTGATTTGCTGAACCTGTGTATTTCATCTATGAACAGGATTACATCACTTAAACTTTTTGCTTTTTCAATTACATTCCTTATATCTTTAACTCCTGAACTTATTGCACTGAGGGTATAAAAAGGTCGGTTTAATTCATTGGCGATGATAAATGCCAGAGTGGTTTTTCCCACACCCGGAGGTCCCCATAATATCATTGAAGGGATATTCCCAGACTGAATGGATTTTCTTAATATGGATGATCCGCCAACCAGATGCGACTGCCCAATAAATTTGTCAAGAGATTTAGGCCTTAATCTTTCTGCTAAAGGTGGTAGGTTGAACATAGTGTATTTTTATATTAAGCAAAAATAAACATATTTCGATTGAATATCGAACAAGGAACAATGATTTTTGATTTTAGAAGTTTTATGAAGCATTACATAGGGGGTAAAAGTTTTTTGTTAAATTTGCTTTATTAACAATTAAACCTTGGAAACCATGAAAAAATACACAATTATTGTTTCTGTTATTTTTGTAATTATATTCTTTAACAGATTCAACCTCGTTCAATCGCAGAC
>CAZSJF010000244.1:0-4795 GCA_964606705.1 uncultured Bacteroidales bacterium | reverse complement strand
CAAAAACTGATCAGTATAATACTGATTATCAAAAATAATAATGTCTTCATGAGAAGCACATTTTTTAAAAAGGCGGTGTTTGTTCTGCTTTTCAGTCTTAACAACTGTAATTATTGAATATACACTATCGCCCCAGTTTACATAGTTATTAAGGAACATGTCGGTCAATGGTGCAAATTTTTTCGGATTTATAGTTGAAAAAGAAGAATCTAAAAGTTGATAGAAATCATCGAAAGCACTTTTATTAAAATCAAATTTCAGGCTTTTATCGATTATCAGTGCTTTGATTTTATCTCTGTCTTCACCGTCCCAAAATTGATTCCATCTTTTAATTCTCTTCCCTTGTTCTTCAATTGAAGGGATGAGGTCAGTTGGTGAAATAATATCTGAAATAATTTTTTCTTCTTTCGCTTCCCTGAACAGAGACTCATTCTTTTCGGCTTTTGCTATGGCTTCCTCAGGTGTTTTTCCCTGCACAATAAGATAAACAGCACTGCTTGCCTCTGAGCTTATCGATTTTAGGTTCTTTTCTGAAATCCTCAGTTTGTCCGACATATAGTTTAATGAACTGATGTCACTATTGAACCTTACTTTCCCTGAATAATAACAGGACAATATACTAACTGCAATAACAAAACATATTAATACTTTATTTTTTTCGAAATGGTATCCTGCAAATCGGTCAAAGATGGTTACTTTGCGAATATTAGTTGTATTTTTATCAGAACCTGATTTAAGGAAAAAAGGGAAAACAGTCAATACAACTATAGCTGTGATAAAATTTCCCAAAGAGGCAAAAATCCCAAGTTGAATGAAAACCTGAGAGCGGATAACAAGTAAGCAAAGAAAGGCAGAAACAGTTGTAATACAACTCGACATTAGAGGTGTGGTTAGAGTTTCAAGAAAATGTTCAACAGAAGAACTGTTTCTGAAATGTGTAAATGCATGCAATGAGTAATCAATAGAAATTCCAATAAGTATGGCCCCTATTCCAAAAGCAATTGATGACATTTCACCGCCATTAATAACCATAAGAGCCAATGCAATGGTGATGCCGACAACAATTGGCATAAAGATCAATAATACTATTCTGAGTTTTCTTAAGATCATTAACGACAGAAAGATCAAAACAACAAAGGAAATAGAAACAGTGAGCAGAATATCCCATTTGATCTGTTGAGCGTTTATTACAGCCACTGCAGTGCCGCCAAAGTATTCAAGTGTAACCCCGGGATTCAATTGTATAGTTTCAGCAACAACACTGTCAAGACGAGCTATCAGTATAGCATTTTTCTCTGTATTGCTCGCTGTGTATTCAGGATTCACAAAAAACAGAAGGTGCTTTTTGTCCTTCGTAAAAATACAATCCTGATAAAGATCAAAATTCTTATCAAGATGAAATTTCTCAAATCGTTTTATAGATTTTAGTGTAATATTCAAAGGATCTTTAAAAATGAAGTCTTTAGTCACCATTCCCATAAGTGTTGTAAGTGACATATAATCACTCTCAAGCGTTGATTCGACATTGTCCGGCTCGAGTTGTTCCTTGATTTCCCCGTAGTCGTTTTCAGTCAGGAATAGAGGCAAGTTGTTATATACGAAATCGTAAACATTTAAAAATGCATCGGGATTACTTTTGAACTGAATCGATTTTATATATACAGAATCATTTTTAAGCAATTTATATGAGCATTCGGCCGCTTTAATGAGAATATCGGGATTAGTTGCAGTTGTATCACACAAAGAAAAAGTAAGAATCAGCTGGTCGGAATACTTTGAATGTGTAAAAGCATCACTTATATTATTTATTCGTTCGTCTCTGGGAATTATTGAACGAATATCTTCCTGAAAATGTATTTTTGATATAGTGTAACCACATATTAGTATAATAATCAGAAAAACAGTAAGAAAAAAATACTTTCGTCTGGCAGCAAAGTGGTGAAATCCTACAAAGAAATTAAACATTTACTTTCTTTCTTTTAAAAATAACTAACAGCAAATACGAAATAAAACCAATCATCAAACCGGCTGCAAATGCCAGTACGATACTACCGGCAATATATTGTTTCAGGTTTGTCGTCAGGGCATCAAGGGTGAGTTCCACATCTACTTTCCAGCTCCCTTCTCCTGATACAAAACTTCCGGTTACGTAACTAAGATACAAAATAAATGGAATAAACGGAGGGATGCTGATATTAGCTGCAAGAAAAAAAATGGCCTTGTTCATTTTAAAGATGTGAGCCAGGAGAAATCCGATGGCAAGCTGATAGCCCCAAACCGGAAATATCCCCATAAAAATCCCAAAGCCAATAGATATTGCTATATCACTGTTGGAGTTTTTCCCCGACAAAATATCTTCTCTGATAATATCTCTCAGTTTTTTTTTTCTGTATTTACGTATAATTCGTCTTGGCTGAAAATAAACGATGGCAAGGGTTGTAAGAATAAAGTTAAGTACGGATATCCGGAGAAAATCTCTAAACGGACGAAAATGCGTCACCCTATCTTCTTTAGGAGGATAATGTACAATGACTGGAATACTTACCAGAGCTGTGCCTTGCCATGCGGCTCTGACGATTACTTCCAGTTCAAACTCGTATTTTCGCGAGTAGTACTTTCGTTTTTTAAAGAGAGTAAGAGGATATAACCGATAGCCCGATTGAGTATCATTCAATTTTACGCCGGTTTGAAAATGAAACCAGAAATTAGAAAAATTGTTTGCAAAATTGCTTTTGGATGGCAGGTGTTCAATGTCTTTGAAATTACGGGAGCCGATTATTAATGCGCCGGGATTCTGCTCTGATGAATCTAAAAAAATATTCATTTCCTCAGGGTTATGCTGACCATCGGAATCAATTGTGATGGCATAATCAAAGCCCATCTCAAGAGCTTTATTAAACCCGACTTTCAAAGCGTTTCCCTTGCCTTTGTTTCGGGGATAACTTATAAGAATGATTTTTTCCGTCTTTTGTAATACAGAAAGCGTATCGTCTGTAGAACCATCATTTACAACAATAACATCTTGAGCAAAGAGCAGAATCTTATTAACGACAGTTTCAACGGTAGCAATATTGTTGTATGTGGGCATTATTACGCAGCAATTCAAACGCTTAAATCTCTCTATGCTTTGTATATTATTTCCCATTACCCCCTTATTGCTTTATGCACAAAATTAAGAAACAGTTTTGAATATCTGCATTCAGGAAGATAGATAGCAATCATCTCCATCTGACATTATCTCTGTATATCAACCCATTGACCTTGCAACCGGATTGAATATATAAGATTTTGTTTGTCTATATTCTTAGCATGAGAGGTATTTTCTTTACTGTTCGGGTTGTCTGAAACTCGTATATTCCTGTACCCTCCCTATCGGCGTATGCAACCCACCATGGCCATAGAAAAAATCCGCCGCTAACCCGTTTATATAAAAACACATACAGGTAATATCAGATTATTGCTAAAATTTATTGACTTGTATTTGTTTTTGTTTTATTTTTGAATAAAATAATGTTCACTTCGTACTATATAATACATCCGTTGGCAAATGCGTATAATTGCTTTTATAGGCAACCCTTAAAAAGACAAAACATGAAAACATTAGTAAATAGACAAAATATGAAAACATTAGTATTAATATTATTAACAATTTGTTTTTTAAAAGTAAATGGACAAAACTATACTATTGGTGTTCCCGTTTACGACACAGTTGTATCTGGAAACAGCGCATATTTAAATTCTACTTTCTATCCTTGTCCTCAAAACAGAATTGGATTTGACCAATCTTTAATAAATCAAATAAATGGAGTATCCTATTATTTTAAAATTAAAACATCAACGTTACCAGCAAATTCCATTAAAGAATTCACTTCTAATACCGTTATGAATGTTGGTGACTCTATTGAATTGACAACATTAATCAATAACCTTGATTTTGCAGCTATGACAAGTGGAGGATCATTTAATTGGTGCTTATTGGCTTCGGGAACACCGACAATGGCCAATGACAGTTTCTTCTGTAATTCTCAAATTAGTAGTTATGCATATGTAGAAACCGATGGTTGTGCAAATAAAGTTGTATTTAATTATTACCCAAGTAGCACGACACCTTTGTGCACTATATCTGGTGCGACATATAACAATGAAATATACTCATTAGAGTCAAATGTTATTATTGCACCTAACCCTTCAAATGGAGAATTTCTAATATGGAACATTGACCCTTATACAAATTTTGTTATTTCAGACATTCTAGGTAATATTATTTACAATTCTTCTCTAAATAGCCACGACAATAAAATATCTTTAAACGGTATTTCTGAAGGAATTTATTTTCTAAACATCTTTTTGGACCATTTAACAATTACAAAAAAAATAATTATTAAAAAGGGCAGCCTATAACACCACCTACGATAACAACGAGCAGACATGGGCAACTTGACACTTATAATATTAAATATAATTCTTAGCGGTTTGACACTGACTGCGGCTAAATGCCCAGCTTTTCCAAGCGCCAACCGTTACCCACTCAAATTGAAAAAGAGCCGAAAAATAGAATGACATTTTAAGTTGATAGAAAACGTTATTTTGAATGTAGAATCGTTTTCTTACTTTTGCCGTTAATATTATTAAAGAGTAATTCAGCAGATCTTTATTATTTCTTTTCACCGAAAAACAAAAAAATGTCAAAAGATAGATTCCCGAAAATAGAGCAGGCATCAAAGAGTGAGATAAAAAAGTTTCAGGAGAAATTATTAGTAAATAATATTTATTATTTAAATACCAATTCGAAATT